>NZ_NEEY01000021.1 GCF_002252085.1 Aerococcus sp. 1KP-2016 | reverse complement strand
TGAATTTCCTTTCTAATTTTGGTTTAGACGCTTAAATTTTAGCATAGGAAATATTCATATGTCTTTTTGTATTTTTATACAAAATAGGTTTGAATGATTTCTCATCCACACCAAAAGTCGGAGACCCGTAAAAAAGAGAAGTCCAATTGGGCTTCTTTTTTTGTGCACTCATCAAATTAAAAAATAATGATAAAACAATGAAAAAACACTTGCCAATTGCCGCCACATTTGTTAAATTATAAATAGATTAGAAAAGGAGGAGATACTGATGATGAAAGAAACGCACAAAGAATACCAAATGCTAGACCACTCTTTGATCATTGTAGCTCCTCATGACCAATTATTAATTATTATTAGCTAATAGGATTCTTCCAATTGGAGAGTCCTTTTCCTCGTGAGACGGGCTCTAGCTAGTAAGACGGCAGCCTGGTTCACAGGTTGCCGTCTTTTTGTTTTTAATATGCGGTTTGTTGTTTGTCATTTTCGGTTTGTTAAAGGGGATAATTTATGAAGCATGTAATGAAACGTATGGGACTAGTTTTGACATCGGCATTAACGTTAGGGGCATGTGCGAGTGTGACGACTGCATCGTCGTCAGCGACTACAGATACTGCAGATACCGTAAATATCGGTGGTTTATGGGCATTATCTGGTTCCACCGCTTCGTATGGTGTCGTGCAAGATAATGCTGTGAAATTGGCAATTGATCAACGTAATGCAGCAGGTGGGATAGATGGCAAAGAAGTTACCTACACGAATTATGATGATAAGGGTACAGGTGAGGAATCTGCTGCAGGAACTACCTACTTAGCAGAGAACGGGGCGAGTGTCATTATTGGTCCTGCGACTGCAGCCGAAACATTTGCAGCGCAACCCCAAGCGGAAAATATGAAAGTACCTATGGTTTCTCCATCAATTACTACAGATGGTGCTGAAATTAATGATACCACTGGTGAAGTATGGGAATGGTTCTTCAAAACCTGCTACGCAGTAACAGATCAAGGGACATCACTTGCACAATTTACAGATGACCAAGGTTACGAAACAGTTGCTCTTTTAACAGATAATTCAACAGATCATGGGCAAAATTTAAGTCAAGTATTCAGCGAAAATGTGCAAGCCGATATTGTTATCGATGAATCGTATGTATCTGGAGATACGGATTTCAAATCAATCTTAGCGAACGTGCAAGCAGAAGACCCGGATGCCATCTTTATAGCGGGTTATTATCAAGAAGCGGGACCAATTATCAAACAAGCACGTGAAATGGGGATAGATGCACCAATAATTGGCGGTACGGGTATCGGAAATCAAGCTTTGGTTGACTTAGCTGGTGCTGAGAATGTAACGGATGTGTACTACTCTGCTATGTATGTCTATTCTGAAGATGCAGATCAAGATGTGAAAGACTTTGTAGAAGCCTACCGTGAAACTTATGGTACCGAACCAGATCAATTCTCTGCATTGGCTTATGATGCGGCAAATCTAGTGATGGATGCAATTGATCGTGCTGATTCAAATGACCCAGATGCCATTAGAGCAGCAATAGCAGAAACGACTGATTTTGACGGTATCTGTTATGACTACACAATGAATGAAGATCATACAGTTGATGCGCCGGCTTTCATTCAAGAATTGCAAAATGGTAAACCAACAGACACAGCAATCATGATTTCTCCTGAAGGTGAAGTAAGCGAAGTAAAATAATCAATTCATAATCTCACAAACATTCAAATGGAAGAAGGCTTTTAAATGGAATTAGGACCAACTGGAAAAGTAGCAATTGTTACGGGAGCAAGTAGAGGTATTGGTTTTGAAACAGCCAAAACGCTTGCTAGTGAGGGTGCACATGTTGTGATTACTGCACGTCGTGAAGACCGATTGAAAGAAGCTCAAGCTGCTATCAAGGCAGCAACAGGCAAAACAGTCGATTATGCTGTCGCTGATGTCACTGATTTAACTGCGGCAGAACAGGCAGTTGCATCTACAGTAGAAAAATATGGCACAGTGGATATTTTAGTCAACAATGCGGGTGGGCATCGTGCAGGCTCATTTGAAGATGTAGATAATGATGCATGGCGTTTCGACTTAGAAATTAAATTGATTGGGGTTGCGAATTTTACCCGAGCAGTATTACCACATATGCGTGAGCAACGCGCTGGTTCAATTGTTAGTGTGGTATCAAATTCTGGAAAAACACCGGGTCCTAAATCTATTCCAACATCTCCAGCGCGCGCTGCGGGATTGGCTGTTATTAAAGAGTTAAGTAAGGAATACGGTGAATATAATATTCGAGCAAACGCTGTATGTATTGGGTATATTCGCAGTGAGCAGGTGGAAAAATGTGGCAAAATGACCCTGAGAAGCCAACTTGGGCAGAATTTTCTAAACAAAAAGCACAAGCTACCCATACACCTATGGGGCGAGTTGGTGAAACCGATGAGGCAGCTCGTGTGATTACTTTCTTAGCTTCAGATGCAGCATCTTATGTTTCTGGTACTGCGGTAAATATTGATGGTGGTGCTTCAGACGCTATGTAAGTATGTAAAAGTTCACTTATGTAAGGAAAGGATTGGTTATGTTTGATATAGAAATACGCAAATCTGCGGAAATTTTGTATGATGCCTACCGTGATAATAAGCCGGTTGCCTTTGGTAAATTTCCTATTATTACGGAAGAAGATGGTTATAGAGTTCAGGCTGCAGTGAATGATTGAAATTTCAAAATGGGGAGAAAGTGGCGGGCTATAAAATTAGCTTGTCTGGTAAATTGCAACGTGTTTTTTTCAATACAGATACGCCATTATATGGTGAAATGACGGATTCAAGTTTGGTAAAGGATGAAATTTCTTTGTCAGATTACATCAAACCCTTGCTTGAATTTGAAATTGTCTTCCTAGTAGATGAGACCATATATGTTAGTGATTCTGCAGAAACAATTATGCGTAAATGCCGTATTGCTGCTGGTTTTGAGATTCCAGATAGTCGCTTTATGGATTGGTATGGTAATATTTCTAAATTTGAATTAGAGGCGGATGGTGCAGCAAATGCAGCTCTGGTATACGGTGAAGCACGTCAATGTACCTATGATGAAATAGATAACCTTTTGGGGCGGGTTACGCTTGATGGTGAACAATACGCTGAAGGATCTTCTATTGAAATAATGGGCCACCCAGTAAATCCTGTTCAATGGTTGGCGGAAATGTTAGATATTCGAGGTAAAGAAATTCAAGCAGGGATGTTTGTTTCTTCGGGGGCAGTAAACATGCCCAAAGTCATTACGCCGGGACACTATGTGGGCCATTTTGATGGTTTACCAAAGGTTTCTTTGCATGTAAGTCAATAAACGAGGCTGGGACAAAAATACAGGACAAACATTACTAAGCAAGCCTTATTCTGTATTTGTTTAGAATACTGCGATTATAGAATGAACCTATCATTCTATAATTTTGGGCGTTTTTATCAAGAATAAATGGCGGTACTATAAAATATGGTATTTTTTTATAGTATATATTTCCATGCGTGATAGATTTTATTATTTATAAAGAACGAGCCTTCATTCTATAATAATAGTCATTTTTTTATAGAATGAAATTTTATATGATAAAATTTCGCATTATTTTCTAGTATTTCGCATTTTTCTATAATGAGCTCGTTCACAATACAGCAAACGAGGTTGGAACATTTTATCCCAACCTCGTTTTTTTTATGAAAACTAGTACCCTTTTTCTTTAGACACTAAGTTTACCGGCAAGTTATTTGTAGCTATATATCTACTATGTTAGCATGGAATATTTTATAGGTTTCATCTGCAAAGTGCTCAACCTGTCCAGTCATATGTGGTGTCACATCAATTTTTTGGTGTTGCCAGAAAGGATGATTATTTGTTAGCGGTTCATCATCAAATACATCTAAGGCGGCATAGGATAAGAAATTGTTGTCAAGGGCAGTAATTAAGTCTTCATCGACAACTGCATTTCCGCGTCCCACATTAATAAAAATAGGCTGGGCAGTTTGGCGTGCGAAGAAGGATTGATTAAATATATGGTTGGTTGCAGATGTCGCAGGCAAAACATTCACGATAATGTCGGCGTCACTACTTTCAGCAAGTGCTGTGTCTGTATCTAATGTAGTATCAAAGTATTCGACTGAACGGCCGGATGTATTCACGCCAATGGTAGTCATACCGAAGGCTTGAGCTAACCGAGCAATTTCACGGCCAATATTACCGGCACCGAAAACGATGATTTTCTTATTTGTTAATGAGCGATGATCCGCTTCGGCTTGCCATGTATTTGATGCTTGACGTGTTTTGTAAAGATGCAAATGGCGATATTGATTTAAAATATAGCCAAATACTGTTTCTGCAATAGGTATAGCATGAATACCACTCATGTTGGTAATGCGGATATTGTCATCGGATAAAATTTCACTTGGTAAATGGTTTACACCGGCAAATTGTACTTGAATCCAGCGAAGGCTATCATATCCGTGTGTTAAAAATTGATCTGCAAACTCATTTTTCCAGCCATATAAAATTTCAACATTTGGAAAATCCTCATCTTTGAGCTCACTAGCGAGACGTACAGTATAATGCTCTGCCAAAGCTGCGATTTCAGCCACTTGCCAATCCTTAACGGTTGTTGCAATTGTTAATAATTTGGACATAGGTAAACCCCCTAAAAATGTTTTCTCTATTGTATCACTCTTATAGTTTTGATGCGAAAATGAGTATATTCTCATAAACCTAGTACCGGTATATTCGTAATTGCTAGTTATTTTTGCTATAATTTATTTAATAATTAAAGGGGGAAGTTTTCATTTGACAGAATCTGCAATCAGTAAAAGTATAGCCTTGATGAACCCTGCATTAGCGGTCCAACTATTTGGCACAGAAGATAAGCATTTAGCTTTAATTGAACAAGCCTTTGAGGTGCAAGTCTTTGCAAAAGATGAACAAATTGAAGTGACCGGTGAGGAAGAAGCTGTCGGACAATCTATTGCCTTATTAAAAGAATTACAGGTGGTAATGCAATCTGGGATTGTGATTGGTGAACGCGATGTGGTGACTGCTATTAAGATGGTTAAAAATGGCACTTTAAGTCATTTTGCCAGCTTATATGAGGAAGAAATTGGTCGTACCGTGGAAGGTAAAGCCATTAGGACGAAAACGGTCGGTCAACGTCAATATTTACATGCAGTAAAAGATAGTGCGATTACTTTTGGTATTGGTCCTGCGGGTACTGGGAAAACTTTTCTAGCTGTTGTGATGGCTGTTCAAGCTTTAAAACAAGGTCGTGTGAAACGAATTGTGCTCACTCGTCCCGCTGTTGAGGCTGGAGAAAGTCTTGGTTTCCTGCCTGGTGATTTAAAAGAAAAAGTAGATCCATATTTAAGACCCATTTATGACGCTTTGTATACAATTTATGGGCGTGAACATACGGAAAGATTGCTTGAACGTGGTATAATAGAAGTTGCGCCATTGGCATATATGCGTGGTCGTACTTTAGAGGATGCTTTTGTTATCTTAGATGAAGCACAAAATACCACAGTTGCTCAAATGAAAATGTTTTTGACCCGTCTAGGCTTTGGGTCAAAAATGATTGTAAATGGTGATAAAACCCAAATTGATTTACCTCGCGGGGCAAAGTCAGGTTTAATCGATGCAGAAAATCAATTACAAGGCATTAAAGATATTGCCTTCGTCAATTTCAATGCGGCTGATGTTGTACGTCATCCAGTTGTTTCTGCCATTATCAAAGCATATGCAAATGAAGACTAAGTTACATTATACATAGAAAAGGGTGGTAAGGTGTTAGACTTACTTTTCGAAGACAAAACCGGTGAATTAACAGCCGAAAATGAAAAGATGCTGCAAGATTTATTAGCCTATGCAGCGGATTATATGAAATTAGACGGTGAAATTGAATTATCATTAACGATTGTTGATGATGAAGAAATTCATGCAATTAATAAAGAGTACCGTAATATTGATCGCCCAACCGATGTTATTTCTTTTGCCATTGAAGACCAAGGCGAAGATGAAATGGCAATCATTGGTTTGCCGGACGATTTACCACGAGAATTAGGCGATTTATTTATCTCAATTGATAAGGTGAGAGAACAAGCTATTGATTACGGGCATTCTTTTGAACGTGAGTTAGGCTTCTTAGCTTTACACGGATTCTTGCATTTAAATGGGTACGACCATATGGAAGAAGCCGATGAAAAAGTAATGTTTGGCTTACAGAAAGAGATTTTAGATGCTTATGGCCTTAAAAGAGACTAAAAAACCAGTAAATGTTCATAAAGTGGATAAGAATCATTCATTTATGGAGTCATTAGGTTATGCCTTGGAAGGCATTCGCTTTACACTGGTGAATGAACGTAATATTCGCTATCAAACGATGGGTTTCGTATTGGTAATGCTTGCAGCATGGTTCTTTCAACTGCCAATGGAAAAATGGCTCATTTTAATTTTAACTAGTACTATCGTGATTTGCATGGAAATTTCCAATACAATTGCTGAGTGGACAATCGATTTGATTACCAATCATCATTATCATCCAATTGCTAAAAATGTAAAAGATGTAGCCGCAGGTGGCGTATTGATTTCATCAATAGTGGCCATTATTGTAGGATTAATGATATTTTTACCAGAAATAATCGCTTTATTTTAAAGCACACAAAAAGGGAGACAAATTTGAATATAGAAGATTTTAATATCAATGATTTTGATAATATCGAAGACTTAGAAAAACTGCTTGAAGGTGACGAAGACGAAACAGAAGGTGATGGTTTCCAAGGCTTTAAGTCTGGTTTCGTTGCAATTGTAGGACGCCCAAATGTTGGTAAATCTACATTCTTGAACAGAGTTGTCGGTCAAAAAGTGGCCATCATGTCTGATAAGGCACAAACAACTCGAAATAAGATCCAAGCGGTCTATACTTCAGATGAAGCACAAATCGTTTTTATCGATACGCCAGGTATCCATAAACCACATAATGAGCTTGGTGAATTTATGAATACGTCTGCTTACCAATCATTGGATGAAGTAGATGCCATTTTAATGTTAGTAAATGCTGAGGAACCAATTGGTCCTGGAGACAAATTTGTCATTGAAAAAATTAAAGGGAAAAAGACGCGCAAGTTCCTTGGTGTCAACAAAATTGATAAGGTATCACCCGAAACCTTAGCAACCTTTATGCAATCAATTCCAAACCAGGAAGTTTTCGATGGCATTATACCGCTATCAGCATTAAATGGTAATAATGTGGAGAGTTTGGTCCACACCTTAGTTGAGTTATTGCCAGAAGGACCACAATATTACCCGAGTGATTTCTTAACAGACCATCCTGAATACTTTGTTGTGTCAGAGTTGATTCGTGAACAAATTTTGAAAAATACTTTCGATGAAATTCCTCACTCTGTGGCTGTCCAAGTAGATTCAATGCAAAAAGATGAATTGGACAAGGTTCATGTCTATGCGACAATTATCGTTGACCAAAAGAGCCAAAAAGGCATTATCATTGGTAAAGGCGGTAAGATGATCAAGAAAATCGGTGTAGAAGCACGTAAGGAAATTGAAGCCTTACTTGGTTCAGGTATTTATCTTGAATTATGGGTAAAAATTATCAAGAATTGGCGTAACAACAAAGCTGACCTAGGTAATTTAGGTTACAATAGCAAAAACTACAAGAACTAGTTAAGAAATTTCATTCACAATAGAAGGGGGCAGGGCCATGCGAAAGGATTATTACGCTCGTTTCGATGGGATTGTCCTTTTCACGCGTAAATATAAGGAAAATGACCTGTTGATCAAGATATTTACCAAAGAATTTGGTAAACGCATGTTTTTCATTCGTAATATTCAACGAACCAACAATGGTTTGCGTGAAATCGCCTTTCCTTATTTACGGGCAAATTTCGTAGGCAGGATTAATGATAAGGGATTTTCCTTCTTAAGTGATGTTGGTGACCGTTATTTTCCCAAAACGACGATTCAAAATATTGAGGCAAATGCCTATGCAGCTATATGGTAGGCTTGACGGATGCAGCTTTTGAGGATTTTATTCCTGAAGACAGCTTATTTGATTTACTCTGGCAAGGATTAGAAAAAATAGAGGCGGGTGTTGATCCAACAGTCGTCGCCAATATCTTTGAAATTCAGATTTTACCCAAATTTGGTGTCACACCCAACTTTAAAAGTTGTGCAATTTGTGGTAATACGCAAGGTAACTTTGATTATTCCATGCAATATGCAGGGGTATTGTGTGAACAACATTTCCATATGGATGAACGTCGTTTACATTGGTCAAGGAGAGCGAGCTATTTTATCCGAATGTTTAGTCAGATACCCTATGCCAAATTAGGTACTGTTTCTCTAGGTCAACAGACTAAATCAGAATTACGTCACGCACTTGATATGCTTTATGAAGAGTACGTGGGCATACATTTAAAAAGTCACCACTTTATTAGTCAAATGGAAAGTTTTATCAATCCGCTTGACGATAAACAAGAAAAAACGTATGATAATAGCTAAATAAAAGAAGTGCAAGGAAGATAACAAGTAGATCTGTGAACCCACTCAAGCGAGGTCGAATGGTGAAAGCGACTGTGGTCTAGCATTTTGAAGGCATATTGGAGCACTTAACAATAAAGCGCTAGTAGCAAGAGCTGCTAGAAGTAGGGTGGAACCGCGATACTATCGTCCCTATGTGTTTGGTCTTTTTCAAATGCATAGGGGCTTTTTCATGGTTACCTGTGTATTTGAGCAAAATTTTATAGAAAATGAGGATGTGAATATTTTGGCAACTACGCACAAAACTTTTCAAGAAATTATCTTAACACTTCAAAACTATTGGGCAGAACAAGGTTGTTTAGTTTTAAACGCCTATGACACTGAAAAAGGTGCTGGGACTATGTCACCATACACTTTCTTACGTGCAATCGGTCCAGAACCATGGAATGCATGCTATGTTGAACCTTCTCGTCGTCCAGCTGATGGTCGTTATGGTGAAAACCCTAACCGTTTGTACCAACATCACCAATTCCAAGTAGTGATGAAACCAAATCCAGATAACATCCAAGAATTGTATATCGAAAGTTTAAAACAATTGGGTATTGATCCATTGAAACATGATATCCGTTTTGTAGAAGATAACTGGGAAAACCCATCATTAGGTTGTGCTGGTTTAGGTTGGGAAGTTTGGTTAGATGGTATGGAAGTTACCCAATTTACCTATTTCCAACAAGTAGGTGGTTTGGAGTGTAAACCTGTAACATCGGAATTGACTTACGGTCTAGAACGTTTAGCGTCTTACATTCAAGAAGTCGACTCAGTATATGATATTGAATGGACTGAAGGCGTGAAATATGGTGAAATCTTCGGACAACCAGAATATGAACATTCTGTTTACTCTTTCGAGAAATCAAATGTAGATATGTTATTTGAAGCATTCAACCAATACGAAGCAGAAGCACTGAAACAAATTGATAATGAATTAGTTCACCCAGCATACGACTACATCTTAAAATGTTCTCATACATTTAACTTGTTAGATGCACGTGGGGTGGTATCTGTTACAGACCGCGCAGCATATTTAGCACGTATCCGTAATATGGCACGTCGTGTTGCCAAAATGTTTGTGAAGAAACGTGCTGACCTTGGTTACCCATTGTTAGATCGTGAAACTGCAGAAGCATTATTGAAGGAGGAAAAATAATGAGCCAACATACATTTTTATTTGAAATTGGTTTAGAAGAAGTACCTGCTCAATACGTACGCGATGCTGTAAACCAATTAGAAAGCCTAGTTTCAGCTTTCCTAAAAGAAAATCGTTTAGCTTTTGAAACGGTTGAAACTTTAGCAACACCAAGACGTCTAACTGTTCGGGTAAATGGTATTGCTGAAAAACAAGAAGACTTTTCTGAGGTAGCAAAAGGACCTGCCAAACGCATTGCCCAAGATCAAGATGGCAATTGGACAAAAGCTGCCCAAGGTTTCGCACGAGGAAAAGGCGCCTCTGTTGAAGATATTTACTTTGAAGAAGTGAAAGGGGAAGAATATGTTTTCATTAATATTTCTAACCCTGGTAAAGACGCTTTAGAAGTATTACCTGAAATTGCAAGTGTCATCGAACAAATGTCATTCCCAGTATCAATGCATTGGGGTGCTAATGACGTCAAATATATTCGTCCAATTCACTGGTTGGTCGCTTTATTAGATGAGACACTTGTCCCAGTCTCATTCTTAAATATTCAATCAGACCGCATTTCTCGTGGACACAGATACCTAGGTTCACAAGCTGTAACAATCACTTCTGCATCATCATATGAAGATGATTTAGCAAAAGAATTTGTTGTGGTCAACCAAGATACACGTAAAAAGATGATTGAAGACCAAATTGCAACTTTAGCAACAGAAAATAATTACCAAATTGATATCGATCAAGACTTACTTGAAGAAGTAACCCAGATTGTAGAATATCCAACAGCCTTCATTGGCGATTTTGACGAAAAATACTTAGCTTTACCAGATGAAGTCTTAATTACATCAATGAAAAATCACCAACGCTACTTCTACATCAAAGATCAAGACGGTAAGCTATTACCATTATTCTTATCTGTACGTAACGGTAATGGCGAGTACTTGGATAACGTCCGTAAGGGGAATCAAAAAGTGCTGACTGCTCGTTTAGAAGATGGTTTCTTCTTTGTTAATGAAGACAAAACGAAATCTATCGAAGATTTCACTGCACGTTTAGCTAAGGTGACTTTCCATGCTGAAATTGGCTCATTAGCTGAAAAAATGGCTCGTACTGGTCAAATTGCTACTTACTTAGAAGAAAAATGGTCAAGTCAATTAACGAACATCGAAGTGACTGACATCGAACGTACCGCTGAAATATATAAATTTGATTTAATGACAGGTATCGTAGATGAATTCTCTGAATTGCAAGGTATCATGGGTGAGAAATATGCACTTGAAGCTGGGGAAACACCAGCAGTTGCCACAGCAATTCGTGAACACTATATGCCAATTTCTGCAGATGGTGAATTACCAACAAGTCCATTAGGGAAATTATTTGCCATCGCTGATAAATTAGATGCAGTAATTTCATTCTTTAATATTGATCGTATCCCTTCTGGTTCTAACGATCCATTCGCTTTGCGTCGTCAAACTTCTGGAATTGTGAGAATTCTCATCGAAAATGAATTAACATTAGACTGGAAAACTGATATCATTAATATCTTACAGTCTGTTTACGGTATTGAAGACCAAGATAGCTTAGCAAAATTGCAAACTGCTTTGAATCAATTCGTAAATGACCGCTTGAAACCTATTTTTAATGATAATGGTATTCGCTATGATATTGCTGACGCAGTTTTAAATGCGAATAGCTATGATGTTTTGACTAAAGTGCAAGCAAGCCAAGTGTTACAAAATGCTCGCAGCAAGGACAACTTCAAAGCAACAATTGAGGCTTGGAACCGTATTTTAAACTTAGGTGAAAAAGCACGCGAATTAAATGTAGCTGACGTTGCAATTGATGAAGCAATTTTTGAAACTGATTCAGAAGCTACTTTATATGAAGCTGCCAAAGGGTTAGAGATGACAAATGACCTTCAATCCAATTATAATCAATTAGAAGCATTAACTCCTGCCATTACAGCATTCTTTGATAACAATATGATTTTTGCTGATGATGAGAAGGTTCGTAACAATCGATTAGCCATTTTAAGTTTAATTGCGCAACCGATTTTAACCATTGCAGATACTAATCGCATCAATACAAAATAAATACAAATTTAAAAACGAAAGGAGGGGTAACACATGTCTACATTTTTTGATTATGCAAAAATCTGGGTAAAAGCAGGTAAGGGTGGCGATGGTATGGTTGCCTTTTTACGAGAAAAATATCGACCTGATGGAGGTCCCGCTGGAGGAGATGGTGGTCGCGGAGGCGATATCATCTTTAAAGTGGATGAAGGATTAAGAACCTTAATGGATTTCCGTTATAACCGCCACTTCAAGGCAAAACCCGGAGATAACGGTATGTCTAAAGGGATGTACGGTAGAGGGGCACAGGATATGTATGTATCTGTACCACCTGGAACAGTTGTTAAAAACTTTGACACTGGCCAAATTATCGGAGACCTTGTCGAAAATGGGGAAGAATTAGTTGTTGCCCATGGTGGTCGTGGTGGTCGCGGAAACATGAAGTTTGCTACGCATACTAACCCAGCACCAGAAGTTGCTGAAAACGGAGAACCAGGTGAAGAAATCACTTTACAATTAGAATTGAAACTGATTGCCGATGCCGGTTTAGTTGGTTTCCCTTCTGTTGGTAAATCGACCATTTTATCTGTAGTTACCGCAGCAACACCAAAAATTGCGGATTACCATTTCACAACCATCACCCCGAACTTGGGTGTAGTGAATACGCGTTCGAATGAATCGTTCGTATTAGCGGATTTACCAGGTTTAATTGAAGGTGCCGCAGATGGTATTGGTCTTGGTTTCCAATTCCTTCGTCACGTTGAACGTACTAAGGTAATTTTACACGTGATTGATATGGGTGGTTTTGAAAACCGCGATCCATTTGATGACTATGTGGCCATTAACAAAGAGCTTAAGAATTACGATGATCATTTGATGGAACGTCCAACGATTATTGTGGCCAATAAGATGGATATTCCAGAAGCTGAACTATACATCGAAGAATTTAAGGAAAAGATTGCGGCATATTTTGCTGAAAACTTCCCTGAATTAGAAGTGCCAGAAATTTTCCCAATTTCAGCTTATACAAGAGAAGGTTTGGATCCATTAATGGATCGTACCGCTGATCTGATTCGTCAAGAAGAAGAGCGTATTGCTGAAGAAGGTAATAAAGCAACAGATGAACAAGTTGTTTACGAATTGCCACAAGATGAGGAACCACCATTCTATATTGGTCGTGAATCAGATGGTACCTTCTACCTATATGGTGATAAGATTGAGAAGATGTTCAAAATGGCAAATTTGGATTACGACGAGTCCGCATTACGTTTTGCCCGCCAATTGAAAAATATTGGTGTTGATAAGGCTTTACTAGCCCGTGGTGCACAACAAGGCGATATTATCCGAATTGAAGATTACGAATTTGAATTCCAAGAATAGACATTTTCTGTCTATTCATGAGCGTACATTTCACCAATATCGTTTGGAGAAAGGGTACGCTCTTGGTTTTTGATGTCCAATTTTAAAATAGAAATGAGCGAAAAAAGTGGAATTAACTTTTTTGGGAACGGGTGCAGGTGTACCGAGTAGAAATCGAAATGTCACTAGTATCATGTTAAAATTATTAGATGAAAGTAACGAGATGTGGATGTTTGACTGTGGTGAAGCAACCCAACATCAAATTTTAAAAACAACCTTGAAACCCCGTAAAGTAAGTAAAATATTTATCACCCATTTACATGGTGATCACATTTTTGGTTTGCCAGGTTTCTTGTCTAGCCGAAGTCATCAAGGTGGCGATAGTCTCTTAACCGTTTATGGACCAAAAGGGATTAAGGAGTATATTCAAAGCTTTGTACGCCTAACTAAAACGACACTTGGCTATGAATTACGAATCATTGAACTTGATCAAGAGGGCATTGCTTTTCAAAACGATCAATATCAGGTCATTTATCATACGCTTGACCATGCAATCCAATCTTATGGTTTCCGCATAGTGGAAGCAGATCAAACGGGTGAATTATTGATAGATAAGGCACGCGAAGATGGCGTACCAAATGGCCCCTTATTAGGTCGACTGAAAAAAGGCCTGATAGTTACGCTTGAAGATGGTCGCCAATTAAATGGCTTAGATTATATTGGACCAGATAAAAAAGGGCATATAGTGACCATCCTTGGTGACACCCGCTATAATGAACACGCGATTTCCTTAGCTAAAGATGCGGATATCCTTGTTCATGAAGCAACATTTGCGGCAGGCGAAGAAAAAATGGCAAGAAATTATTTCCATTCAACGGCTAATCAAGCAGGTAAGGTTGCTGCGACTGCAGGCGTGAAGAAATTATTGATTACACATATTTCTGCACGTTATGTTGGTAAAGCCGCTGGTCAACTGGAGTTAGATGCACAAAAAGTTTTTGAAAACACACAAATAGTAAAAGATTTTGATTCAGTAGCGATTGATTAATGGATTTAAACATATAGGAGTGATTCAAATGTTTCAAACTTATACAGTCATTACAGGTGCATCAAGTGGTATTGGACAAGCCTTTGCTTATAAAATGGCTAGCCAAGGGCATGCTTTGATCATAAACGGACGTAATCAAGAACGGTTACAAGAAGTGAAGAAGCAAGCCTTAGCATTAGGTTCAGTGCAAGTTTTAGCGTATAATGCTGATTTGGCTGATGGTGATAAGGCCGAAGCTTTTGCTAAATATTGCTTTGAACAGGGTGAAATTGATCACTTTGTTCATTGTCTAGGTTTTGGTGATTTTTCTTATGTGAATGATCAACCCTACGCCCAAATTCAAAAATTAACGCATACCAATTTATTGCTTACTATGTTTTTAGCGAAGCGATTTGCATCAGGCATGTTAGCGCAAAATACAGTTAAAACAAATATCACGTTAATTGCTTCAGTTGCTGGTCTTTTACAAACACCTCAATCAGCGGTATACGCTGCAACTAAAGCAGGTGTGCATGCCTTTGCCAATGGATTACGTCAAGATTTGTGGGATACTAAGATTACCGTAACTTGTATCTTACCTGGACCAGTTGACACGCCTTTCTTTGAGGTAGCGGATAAAGACGGTGCATATTTTGATAATGTCAAAGCTTTTTCAACGACACCCGAGCGTGTAGCGGAGAAAATGTTTACGGCCATTGAAAAAGATCAATTAGAGGTTGTTATGCCAGGTTACTATGGCATGTTGAGCCGCGTGCTTGGTTTAGCGCCAACGCTTGGCTATCGCTTAATACATTTAGCTTATGAAAAGGGTCAATTTAGAGATTAAGATACTTTTTGACTAGAAATGAGGGCTTATTTTGTTGCAATCAGTATATGAATGGATAACGCCGGATCATAGGGATGATAATGATGGTCAGCGTGAGGCGTTGATGCAGTCTGTTTCTGAGGATTTGTCGCTATCTAAAATGCTTGTGCGCGTGGTCTATGAAAAAGGCTATCAAACGCGGGAAGCAATGGAAGAATATCTAAATAAAGCTACAGGTTTCCATGATCCTTTTTTATTCCATGATATGGATAAGGCTGTTCAAAGATTGGCAACGGCTATCGAGGATTATGAAAATATTCTGATTTATGGTGATTATGATGCTGACGGGATAAGCGCAACAACCATCTTTTATGAAACCTTGGAGTCCATGGGTGCTAATGTCCAATATTATTTACCCAATCGTTTTGATGATGGCTATGGACCAAATGAGGATGTCTACGCATATTATATTAAACAAGGTGTGCAGTTAATTCTTACTTGTGACAATGGGGTTGCTGGTCATGAAGCCATTGCTTATGCCAAGCGCCAAGGTGTTGATGTCATCGTTACGGACCATCATGAAATTGGTGATAGCTTACCGGATGCCTATGCGATTGTACATCCACGTCATCCTGAGGGGCATTATCCTTTCGGTGATTTAGCTGGGGCCGGCGTTGCTTTAAAGGTTGCAAGTGCACTACTAGGTGAAACCCCGACTGATTTATTAGATGTTGCTGCAATTGGTACCGTGGCTGACCTGGTTTCATTAACTGGTGAAAATCGTATGATTGTATCACTTGGTCTTGAGCAAATGCGTCATACAGAACGCTTAGGACTACAAACGTTTTTTGATAAGGAATCCATAAGTGCCCATCAAATCGATGAACAAACGATTGGTTTCATCCTAGGGCCACGTTTAAATGCCTGGGGCGTTAGGTGATCCCAATCCGGGGGTACGTTTCCTGACATCTTTTGATGATTTGGAAGTAGTTGAACTAGTAGACCTACTTGAAGAACAAAATACTAAGAGAAAAGCGATTGTGGAAGACATTGCTCAAGAAGCGATGGCCATTGTGGATGCTAAAGCATCATTACCAAATATCATCATTTTAGGCCGTCCGGGATGGCATGAAGGTGTGTTAGGGATTGTTGCGAGTCGCTTGGTTGAAAAATACCATCGCCCAACGATTATGTTGAGCCAAAATACTGAAACAGCTAGTTTTAAAGGTTCTGGAAGGTCTGTTGAAGGGGTAGATTTGTTTAAAGTCCTACAAGCAGGAAAGCCTTTCGCCCAAAAATTTGGGGGACATGAACTGGCTGCCGGTATGACGATTAAGGAAGATAAGTTTGAGGATTGGTGCCACGCTTTAGTCAATGAAATGGCAAACTATGCGCCTGTATTAAACCGAAAAGCACCACTACATATAGATAGTGAAATTGACTTATCCGCGATTAGTTTGGAAAATGTGCAAGCCTTAGCGCCCTTAAAGCCATTTGGTACTGGTAACCAACAACCTTTATTCTTGTTGAAAAATTTACCGATTCAACAGATTCAAGTCATTGGCAAAAATAAAGATACCTTGAAATTAACGGTTGCTTTGGATGATGTAAAAGCTTCGATGATCGCTTTTAAGTCAGCACAAACAGCTGAGAAACTAACGCCTAACGCCCCCGTTGATGTCGTAGTGACGCTTTCCATTAATAGTTGGAATGGTAGCCAAGAGCCACAGGCAATTATTCAAGATATCCGCCAAGATGGACCAAGTGTATTTGATTTACGTGGTATGAAAGAACGGAATCAAATCATGGCGATACAAAATGCTGTTTATCTATTTGAGGAAAAACTGTTTTTTGACAATTTTGCTGAAGAAGTACCGTATAATAGTTTTGGTTTGAAAACCACAGACATACCAGATTTGTTAGCAGGTAAAGATCTTGGATTTGTACCTGAATCAATAGTTATTTTTGATATTCCCCTAGATTTAACTAGCGTGAAAAACTTGATAGCTTATTACGAAGTGAAAAATGTCTATGTGTATGCATACTCAGCTAAAAATGCCTATATGGTGGGAAAACCCACACGTGAGGACTTCGCTGCTGTATATAAATATATGCTTGGTCATGGTGCTATTCCTCTAAAAGGGAAAGAACAAGCTTTGGCTGATTATTTCAAAATGCCCAAGGCTCGATTAGATGTAATCGTTGAAGTAATGATTGAAGCAGGCTTAGTTCAATGGCATCATAATGATTTGGTGACCATACCAGTCACTGAAAAGGTTGATTTATTAAGCACGAATACAATGGAAAAATGGCATTTACGCATCGAAGGTGAACGTTTTTTACGATATAAAGATGTAGATAAAATTAAAGATTACTTTTTCACAGGAGGAAAATAATGGATTTTAAAGAATTTGTAGCAGATGTACCTGATTTCCCAGAGGAAGGCATTTTATTTAGAGATATTACGCCTTTAATGAGCAATGGACCAGCATTTCATGCTGCAATTGATGAAATTGTTGCATTCGCACGCGAAAAAGAAGTAGATGTTGTTGTAGGACCTGAAGCTCGTGGTTTTATCGTAGGGTGTCCTGTTGCATATGAATTGGACAAAGGTTTCGTACCTGCTCGTAAAAAAGGTAAATTACCTCGTGAAATTGAATCAATTGATTATGGTTTAGAATATGGTCATTCAACTTTACAAATCCATAAAGATGCGATTAAACCGGGCGATAAGGTGCTAATTGTAGATGATTTATTGGCTACTGGTGGTACAATTGAAGCATGTGTTTCATTAGTGAAACAATTAGGTGGAGATGTTGTCGGTGCGGCATTTATTATTGAATTAGACGAATTTGCTGCAAGAGATAAAATTGCAGATACTGAAATCTTCTCACTAATGCACTATTAATCATTTGTACATTGGATAGTCAGATTTGACCAACATAACTTGAGGCTGGGACAAAACTACTTTTGCGAAAAAAGTAGTCCCACTTTCGTTTATTTTTATAAAGATATAGAAAAATACACGCCCACTACTGAACAAAAAAGTTCATAGTTTTGGGCGTGTATTTTTTTGAGAGACCTTTTGTCCCAGCCTATTTTTGTTTGAATAAAGTAGCAATTAATAAGTATGTTCACGGTATAAACTGATTACTTTCCCTAAAATTTGGACATCGGGTAAGATAATAGGTTCCAATGTATCATTTTCTGGTTGTAAGCGAATATGTCCTTTTTCTTTGAAGAAACGTTTGCAGGTCGCTTCACCTTCATCTGTCATGGCAATTACGATGTCACCATTTTTGGCAGTAGATTCTTGACGAACAATGACGTAGTCACCATCAAGAATACCGGCTTGAATCATTGAATCTCCGCGGATTTTCAGCATAAACAAGGTTTCTGATTGATTTTTTAGAGTAGGTGGTACAGGGAAATAGTCTTCAATATCTTCAACAGCTGTTATTGGTTGACCAGCTGTAACGATACCTATCATTGGAATACCATGGATATTAATGCCTAAAAGGTCGAGACCTTTATCAGTAATTTCCATTGCTCTAGGTTTCGTCGCATTTCTTAATAGGTAACCATTCTTTTCAAGTTGTGAGAGATGTCCGTGAACGGTTGATGTAGACGATAGGTTAACGGCTTCACAAATTTCACGAACAGTTGGGGGAAACCCTTGGCTTTGAATGTTAGAATAAATAAATTGTAAAATTTGTAATTGGCGTTCTTTCATTAGCTTTGCTCCTTTTGTTGGATGTGAAATCTAACTTTGCGCTATATTTTTAATAAGTATAGCACATACGTTCGGTATACACAAACATACATTCGATAAGAAATGTGTTTGCCTTTATCGGTACAGAATCAGTTCTATTTGCCTAAATTTTGTTATAATAGGTTTTAATGAGAACAGGAAATAGGGTGTAAACATGACAAATCGTGGGTATTTATTTATTTTCAACCAAGCTGCAGGTAACCGAAAGAAGAATGATACAAGCCAGTTGATTATCAACGTAGCAGACCAATATAGTATTAGCAAAGAAGATTTGTTTCTCGTTTATTCAACCTCGATATAATCCAGCCAATTTTTAATCGAACGCTTTGCCAATCGTTATCGTGACGGCGTGGTTATTGCTTGTGGTGGTGATGGTACAGTATTATCTATTGGCAATTTGGTCATGTATACATCTTTGATCTTTTCAATTTTGCCTTTGGGCACGGGCAATGATTTATATAGTGGCCTATATGGAAAAAGATCGATTGCTGATCAACTGCATCACATTTTTGTTGGTGCGACAGCGCCTACGGATGCCATCTTTATTCCCGAAATCGACCAATATGTCTTAAATATTGCGAGCGTAGGTTTAGATGCTGCCGTGGTTGAGGCTGCCAATAGTTTTAAAGATAGGGTGAAACTATTCCAAAAATATGCTTATATGGTTTCAATCCCAAGTGCGCTGAAAGGCGGTACTGCTTTTCACGTGAATATAAAAGCTAAACTAGGCCAAGAAGTGTTAATGGTAGAACCTAGTCCCTAGATATTAGCCGCCATATGTAATGGCGTGATGTATGGCGGTGGATTTAAGATAAATCCATCCGGTCAAATTAATGATGGTGTTTTGGAACTCGTATATGCCGATCAGTTGCCAACGCGCAAAATACGCCCATTGATCATGAAGTTTTTCTCTGGTAAACACGAGGATGTTGAGGCCCTTCATCATTTATTATGTGATTGGGTTCATTATGCCAGTAAAGATGGGGCGGATATGGTGGTAAATTGCGATGGAGAAATTTATCATTTACCAGCTTTTACGGCTCAAGTGAAGAAACACGCATATAGAAGAATTGTATAGTAAAAAACCACAGCTCTACCAATTAAGGTGGTCTAGCTGTGGTTTTTGTATTATTCGAAATAAGGCAGGGCATCGGCCAAACTGTTTAAAACAGCAATAATTTTATCATTCTTGGCGATTGCTTCATCCGGCAGTGGTTCCTCAGGTATGAGTAAAATATCAACTGCTGCAAGTAGGCCAGCCGTAGCGCCCGCCAAACTATCTTCAAAAATAACCGCTTTGTCAGCTGAAACTTGAGCTAATTCAAGTGCCTTGAGGTAAATATCTGGGGCGGGCTTGAGGTTTTTAACATGATCCCCCATGATAATATGGTCAAAATATTTGGCTAAGTCATAGCGATCTAAAATAAGTTGACCACGACTAGTAGGCGTATTAGATGCAAGAACTAGTTGTACATCAGCTTTATTTTGTAAATAGGTCAGTAATTCTATGGCATAGGGTAAAAGGGGGACGTGGCCAGCATTTAATTCATCAATAAAAAACTGATCACGAGCTTTTTTTACTTGTTGCGTAATCGACCAATCTTTCACATAACGATCAATCGTTTCCATGTTACTAGCACTTGACGCGCCACGCATATAAAAAAGGTTTTCCTTAGGTACGATATTTTCTAGGTTCAACATTTTTAAGGCATGTTGCCAACCGTTTGCATATACATGCTCCGATGAAACTAAGATACCATCCATATCAAAAATTGCTAATTGTAAATCTTTATACATTCAAATCCAACTTTCTGTCAAAATGTTTCACAAAAAAGTCCAACTTGAAGCCTAATATGCTATACAAGTTGGACGAACACAAATTAATTTAATTTAATTCATCTGTTGTGACAATTTCATTTAAAGCTCTGATAAAGCTTGTAATATCCTGTTTAGAAATATAACCCATAGTGCTTACCCGGAAGGTATCTTCAGTTAGGGCATCTAGGCCTACACCGACTTCAATATTTCTTTTTTTCAGTTCCTTAATGTAATACTTTGCTTTACCAGGTGCGAGAATACAAGTTACGCTATTTGAAGCGGAAGAAGGATTTTTGGCTAAAAGTTGGAAGCCCAAATCTTTCATACTTGTCCGAAGTAATTTGGCATTTTCAGCATGGTAGGTGTAGACATTTTCGAGACCTCTCGCTTCTAGCAGCTGTAAGGCTTGATAGACGGCTACCAGGATCTCGGTAGCTGGTGCATTTTTTGTAAAAATAAGATCAGCATCTACAAGGTTTCCCCCAAATGGTGAAGTTGACTTATCGGCAGCAATGCTTTCTGCACGTTGCCAAGCACGATTATTCACTGCTATGAAGGATAAACCTGGAGGGGCCATTAAAGCTTTTTTTGAAGTAGTGAGGACTACATCAAGATGCTTTTGGTCCATATCGATTGGCATGCAACCTGCTGATGATACCGCATCGACGATTAGTAATATATCTTCATATTTTTGGACTTGCCTACCAAATTCTGCAATATCGGTTGTAATACCGGTGGCACTTTCATTATGTGTGACTAATATACCACGGGTATTAGCAGTAATATGACTGAGTGTTATATTCACATCAATATCTTCCCCATTTGCAAATTCTACGGGAATCGCATTTAAGCCAACTCGGACTGCTAGTTCATAAAATAATTTACCAAATTTTCCATTATAGGGCACAACCACTTCATCACCGGGGGCGAAGAAATGTTGGCAGGAAGCAGCCATCGTTTCTGTACCAGAACCTGGTAAAACAAGGACCTCATGTGCGGTTGCAAAAATCTTTTTCATACCATTTTGAACTGTCTGATATATATTTTTGATATTATTTGGATCTTGCAAAATAGCCCAATTATCAACTGATTTTAGCACTGGTTTTGGTAGATTAGTGGGGCTAAGTAATATTTGCTTGTTTGAATGCATATTTAGTCACCTACATTATTTTGGCGTTACAAAAACGGTTTTTTGTTCAAAATAGTTAACAAATCCTGGTTTACCGCCATTGGGTTTCTTCACATGTTTGACTTGTGTATAATCAACGGGCACATTTGAAGCATGTCGATATTTAGAATGTGCGGCTGCTAGTTCAGCTGCTTCCACAATTTCTTCATCGGTAGGATTGTTTGTTTCAAGAATAACATGGGAACCAGGTATATCCTTGGTATGAAACCAGTAGTGATCTTTGTGTGCAGTTCGCATCGTTAGTTGGTCATTTTGTTTATTATTGCGACCGACTAAAATGCGATTACCAGCAGATGATTCAAATTCATGTGGCTTCGCAGAATCATTTTTTGAGCGTTTTTTATGATCTTGTTTTTGTTTACGTATATATCCTTGCTCCACTAATTCTTCACGGATATCTGCCAATTCATTTGGCTCAGCCATCTCTATTTGAGTCTGGACAGATTCTAAATATTGAATTTCGTTTTCTGCATCTAATTTTTGTAGTTCAATATGGTCGATAGCTGCACGGAGTTTATTATATTTATGGTAATATTTTTGCATGTTTTGTGAAGGTGTTAGGGCAGGGTCTAAACTAATAGTAATTGGTGTATCATTATCATAGTAGTTATTTAAAACCACTTCAGCCTGACCTTTTTCAATTTGATATAGGTAGGTTGTCAATAGTTCACCTTTCAGTTTAAACTTATCTGCCTTGCTTGATTTAAGTAAATCTTGATTTAGATTATCTAAGCGTTTGCGTTGATGCGCCAAATTTTTATCCACGACTTGAATAATTGCATTCCCAACTTGACGTACATAATCATGCTTACTTTTTTCAATGTAGTATGTTGTGAGTAAATCACTTAAGCTATCGAAATGTGTTTGCTCGCCGGTAACACTTTGGTAGGGAAAGGCGAAGAAAACTTGATTATCACCGTCTTGTACCATAGTTGGGTTGGGTTGATCAAAACCTTTTGTGAAGTTTTGAATTACTTGGTAGGGTTTCAAATCAGAGTGTTCAATTAAGAACGCTAATTCATTCGCAGAATCTTTTCCAAGGCCCATCAGCTGACTTTGTAAGAACTTCGGTGTCATTAATGATTTATCTGTTTCAAACTGTTCGCCTATTTTAAAAGGATTGATTTGATTTTGATGGGGTGGTAATTGATAGGTTGCACCTGGCAAAATAGTACGGAATGTATTTTGATACATTGGCACGTGTTTGATTGCATCAATAATTTTTGCGTCTTGGTCTAATAAAAAGATATTTGAATGGCGCCCCATAATTTCAACAACTAACTGTTGTTTACTTTCATCGCCAAGTTCATCACGTCTAATTAAGTTGAAGATAATGATACGGTCATTATCGTACTGTTCAATATTCTCAATAATATTTCCTTCTACATACTTCCGCAATACCATGGTAAAGTTCGGTGGTGTTTCAGGATTATTGTAAACTTGTTCAGTTACTTGTAGTCGTCCAAAATTTGGATGGGCTGAGATTAATAATTTATGATTTTTTCGATTCGCTCTAATTGTGAGTACCAATTCCATGTCATAGGGTTGCTGTACTTTGTGAATACGGCCTCCTTGAAATTGTGTATTTAATTCTTGAATCATTGCATGGGTAAACATACCGTCAAAAGACATGTTAGCACCACCTTCCTAACTTTATATTATAGGCGTTTTATGCTATTTTGGCAAAAATGTCGGTTTGCTTGCTACTATTAGTTTGGAAAAGCAGATATACAGAATAAATGAAAAAATGTTATATTTAGTCTTGTCATTTTTCTCATGATTTGTTAATATTTATTTATAGAATATTGAATCAAGCGAAGGGAGTCACTCAAATGTTTTCTGAAACACGTACAATGAAATATTGGCAAAGCCGCAAGAATTAGTTGTATCTGCCTCGTGCGCATAGATACAACTTCAGTTTTCTGGACTGTATCTATGTGGTGAAACCTATTTGAGTACTTCAAAATAAACGCCCACATAGACATGATAGTGATTTTTGAAAATCATTGGTGTGGGATGTAAACGTCCTACAGTCTAAATGGGGCGTTTTTTTATTGCATTAATATTAGGAGGAATAACATGAAGAAGATATCAGGATTAGGGGCAATATTGGTTATTGCATTATTTTCAATTTATTTGGCTATGCCGTCACTGATTGCACGCCGGGATGCAGAAAACACAGCAAATGAAAAAGTGAGTGAAACAAAGTTAGTTGAGACGGATGATGACATCTTAATTGGTTTGTTACAATTTATTCAACATCCTTCTTTAGACTTAATTAATCAAGGGATTTATGACGGTTTAGCTGAACGTGGCTATGTTGATGGTGAAAATATCACAATTGATTATCAAAATGGCCAAGGAAACCAATCAGACTTAGCAATGATTGCAGATTCATTTATCGCTGAAGATGCGGATATCTTGGTTGGGATTGCAACACCAGCAGCACAAGCATTAGCAAATGCAGCCAACGGTGATCGTCCTGTTATATTATCGGCGGTATCTAATCCAGTGGGTGCAGGTTTTGTCGCATCTGATGAAGAACCAGGAGCAAATGTTACGGGTGTTACGGATTTAGCGCCAGTTGATAAACAGTTCGATTTGATGCAAACCTTACTACCAGGTGTACAAAAAGTTGGTATTATTTATAATTCATCAGAAACAAATGTAACAACAACTGTTGAGGCGGCAAAAGCTGAAGCAGAAGCTCGTGATTTAGAAGTTGTGGAGCTGACGATCACTTCAACTAATGACCTTGCTTCAGTAGCAGAACAACTGGCTGGCCAAGTAGATGCGATCTTTGTACCAAACGACAATACCATTGCCAGTGCTATGGATACCCTAATTCAAGTGACAGATTCGCATCAAATTCCAGTTATTCCAGTAGTAGATGCTATGGTGGCTGATGGTGGTTTAGCTACTGTGGGTATTAATCAATATCAATTTGGTATCCTAACTGCGAAAGTCATTGCGGATGTCATTGAGGGAGCTGACACAGCGACCTACCCAATTATTTACAATGAAGCAACAGATACTTTTATCAATACAGAAAAAGCTGCAGAATTAGGCATTGAAATCCCACAAGAAATATTGGATTCAGCTATTGATGTAAATAGTGATGAATATGCCGAATTAGTAGGCGCATAAGGAGGGAAGATTATATGGAAATGATTATTAGTGCAATTTCTCAAGGAACAATCTGGGCTGTAATGGGCTTGGGTATCTATATCACATTTAGAATTTTAAATGCGCCTGATATGACGACTGAAGGATCTTTCGTCTTAGGCGCAGCCATGGGGGCACAAATGCTTTCATTTGGTGTTGATCCATATACGAGCTTACTGCTTGCCTTCTTAGCTGGAATGGCTGCCGGGGCAATTACCGGTTTCTTAGTAACACGTCTGCATATCAATCCATTATTGTCAGGTATTATTACCATGACAGGTATTTATTCTATTAACTTGAAGGTCATGGGTAAGGCAAATATGTCTTTATCAGGACTTGATACATTGAAGACAAGTATTGCTGGGTTAAGTCTTCCTCGAAATGTTGATACGATTTTTATTGGCATGATAGTAGTTTCGATTATCACTTTATTTTTAACTTATTTCTTTAAAACTGAAATGGGCCAAGCTTTAATTGCTACAGGTGACAATATTCAAATGGCAAAATCTTTGGGTATTCAAACAGGTGAAATGAAGATGCTGGGCTATATGTTAGCCAATGGTTTAATTGCCATCTCAGGTTATATAGTTGCTACTGACAATGGATATGCCGATATTCAAATGGGTGTGGGGACAGTGGTAATTGGTCTAGCCTCTATTATTATTGGTGAAGTATTATTTAGAAATGTAAAACTGGGGGTACGATTTGTGACGATTTTAATAGGTTCTATTATCTACCGTTTATTATTAACGATCGTCTTAATGTTAAACTTCGATGCCAACGATTTCCGTTTATTCTCAGCAGTAATTGTTGCAATCTGTCTATCTATTCCAACCATCCAAAACAAACTAGCTGATTACCGTGAATACAGAAAGGTGGCTAAATAATGACTTCATTATTAGAAATTTCTCAAGCAAGCAAAATTTTTAACAAACGTACACCGGATGCCTTCGCAGCTTTAGATGATTTATCCTTAACTGTTGAAAAGGGTGACTTTATCACAATTGTTGGTGGAAATGGTGCGGGTAAATCTACGCTTTTGAATGCAATTGCAGGTACCTTTCTGTTAGATTCCGGTAGTATTCTGTTAAATGGTCAAGATATTACGCGCACAGCTGAGGAAGATCGCGCAAAATTAGTTTCACGCGTCTTCCAAAATCCAAGTATGGGCACAGCACCAAGGATGACTGTTGAAGAGAACTTATCTTTGGCTTTAAAACGAGGGCAAAAAAGAGAATTTGGCTTGGCCTTGAAAGATGGAAATCGCCAACTGTTCCATGAAGCATTAAGTCAATTACATTTAGGATTGGAAAATCGATTAGATGCTGAAATCGGACTTCTTTCAGGAGGGCAAAGACAAGCAATTGCTTTATTGATGGCAACAATAGTAAAACCTGAAATTTTACTCTTAGATGAGCATACGGCAGCGCTTGATGCAAAGACTTCAAAACGCATTTTAGAAATTTCATCAGCTCAAGTTGACGAACATAATTTAACTGCACTTATGATTACACACAATCTTCAAGACGCATTGATTTATGGGAATCGCATGATTCTATTACATCACGGAAAAATTATTCGTGATTTTTCTAAAGATGAAAAAGATGCATTAACAGCTGCAGATTTATATCAGATTATGGCTGATTTAGCCGAATCAGACTATCAAGATGCAACAATTTAAATAAAAAATAATCCCCCTCACGAACATCACTTATGTGTGACTCACCTGAGGGGGATTTAATTTTAAGCTTAAGCTAATTTAGCTAGACGGTCTGGTTGGAAACCATAAAAAGCTTCTTGATCTTCAGCTACGATAACTGGAACAGCTTGAAAGCCCATGTTTTTTACTTTGGCTAAAGCTTCAGCAGATTCAGTTACATCAATAGTTTGGAATTCGATTTCTTTTTCAGTTAGATATTTTTTTGTAAAGTTGCATTGCATGCAGTTTGGTTTTGTATATACAGTTACCATTGTTATCCTCCTAAATTACCAACATGTAGTAATATTTATGTGTGTTACCACAATATATAGGGTAAACTTCAAAGAGTCAAGGTGTTCACCTTAATTTACCAGCTGAATTTTTGAGAATTTTAGGAGAAGCCTGCTGCGACAAAAGTTTTAGAAAGATTAAATAATTGGCTATGGGTATAAAAGTGCAAATTTAGTTTTTTGTATATTCTGTTTTGTAAAATGAATACCTGAATAATTCATAGTTTGACTAATAGTCTTTCCTAACATTGATTTAATAGTCTTTAAAGTAATCTGCTTCATCACCCATTAGGTGATGAAAAAAGACCCCCTTTCTGATATGGTTAATTCACCACAAACTACCATAGAAAGGGGTTCTCTCAGTGGTTACTTTACAAGAAAATGCCGTAAAATTCAACAATAATTTAATCGTTTCTCATGATGGTGCTCGTTTATCAAGTGATTCTGGTTTAGTCCTAATCGAACAACACTTAACACATATTCTCCCCTCATTTGAAAGTGAATTAACTTGCTTTTTTTCCTTCCGTTATTTATAATAAGTTTGACATTAAAATAAGAAGTGCGGGAGTAACTGGCAGTTTTTTACTGCTACAGTGCCACCAAACGTAGATAATTTATCTGCTGGTGCTGTATTAAATAGTAAGACGCATACGGAAGTGAGTGAGTTTTTCCGTATGCGTCTTTTTTATCTCACTCCAAAAGCATAGAAAGGACAGAAAATGGATTATTATAAAGAAAGTAATGAAACGGTATTGTCGTCTTTAAACACCTCTACCGAAGGAATTATGACGGAGGATGCAAAAAAGCGGCAAGAAGAACAAGGGTTTAATGAAATCAGTAGAAAAGATAGACAGTCTACACTCTCTATGTTCATTGATACCTTTAAAGACCCATTGGTTATCGTCTTGCTTATCGTTGCCATCGTGCAAATCGTATTAGGAGAAGCTGTTGAATCTCTCATTATTTTTGCGGTGCTTATCATCAATTCAATATTAAGTGTCGTTCAAACAAAAAAGGCAGAAGATTCTTTAGAGTCTTTAAGACAAATGGCTACTCCAACGACTACAGTCATTAGAAATGGTCGCCCACAGAATGTGGAAGCCAGAGAATTGGTTAAAGGAGATATTGTTATATTAGAAGCTGGAGACAATATTCCTGCAGATGGCCGTTTGATTGAAGCGGAATCTCTTCAAGTCGTAGAGGGATCTTTAACAGGAGAATCAGTAGCCTCAGATAAATTTACAGATGCTTTAGAGGAAGACACCCCTTTAGCTGACAGAAGCAATATGACTTATAGCGGAACACTTGTCACATATGGTAGAGGGAAGATGGTTGTAACGGCTATCGGCGAAGACACGGAAATGGGTAAAGTTGCCCAGTTAATTCAAAGTGCAGAAGCCAAACAAACACCTTTACAACGTAAGCTGGAAGATTTCAGTAAAAAATTGGGTATTGGCATTCTTCTCCTATCAATACTGATTTTCGGAATACAAGCTATTCGTATTTTCTTAGGTAATCCGCAGGCTACACAGTTCCATTAGTCAATGCCTTCATGTTTGCGGTAGCCGTTGCTGTTGCAGCTATACCAGAAGCATTACAGTCCATTGTAACGATTGTATTGTCTGTTGGGACAAAAGAAATGGCTAAGCAACATGCCATTATTAGACAATTGCCCGCAGTTGAAACACTGGGCTCAACTAGTGTTATCTGTACTGATAAAACAGGTACTTTAACTCAGAATAAAATGACGGTAGTGGATGCATTTATTCCAAATGGTGAATCAAACTTGTTCTCAGGGGATAAGCAAACGTGGTCAGAGTCTGAAAGATTACTCATGCAAATAGCTGTGTTAGCTAACGACTCCAATATCGATGAAAAAGGAGAATCTAGCGGTGACCCTACTGAAGTGGCCTTAATTGTTTACAGTAATAAACAAAATGCTCCATACGAGAATATTCGCTCGACATACCCGCGTTTGCTAGAATTACCTTTTGATTCAAGCAGAAAGAGAATGTCCACTGTCCATGAAATCGATGGTGAAAAACGTCTGTTAACTAAAGGTGGACCGGATATCATCTTTAACTTGTGTTCACGCATTAAGATGAATGGTGAAATCGTTGAATTAACGGAAGAAAGATTAGAAAGACTCAAAGCTCAAAACGAAGAATTTTCTGACCAAGCTTTTCGTGTCTTAGCTTTTGCATACAAACCCATTGAAAAAGATACCGTCGAAGTTGAAGACGAAAGTGACTTAATCTTTATTGGTCTACTTGCGATGATTGATCCTCCGAGAGAAGAAGTCTATCATGCCGTTCAAGATGCTGAACATGCTGGCATTAAAACAGTTATGATTACGGGTGACCACAAAACAACCGCTCGTGCTATCGGACGTGACTTAAACATCTTTAAGGAAGGCGATCTAGCTTATACTGGACAAGAATTAGACGCGTTAAGTGATGAAGAGCTAATGAACAACTTAGAAAAAATATCCGTTTATGCTCGTGTCACTCCTGAAAACAAAATCAGAATTGTTGATGCTTGGCAAAAGAAAAACCAGGTAACAGCTATGACTGGTGATGGAGTCAATGACGCCCCTGCATTAAAACAAGCTGATATCGGAATCGCAATGGGAAGCGGAACAGACGTTGCTAAAGATGCCTCTGCTATGATTTTAACAGACGATAATTTTGTTTCTATCGTTCATGCGGTTGCTGTCGGGCGTACGGTTTACAGTAATATTAAAAAAGCTATTACTTACCTATTCTCAGGTAACTTAGGTGCTGTTATTGCGATTTTAGTTGCTTTATTACTCAATTGGGTTAACCCCTTTACAGCATTACAATTACTCTTTATTAACTTAGCTAATGATTCCCTTCCTGCTATTGCTTTGGGATTAGAGCCTAGAGAACCTAACGTCATGAATGAATCACCGAGAGATCCTGATGAGTCTATTTTGTCAGGAAAAACCTTAAGCACAGTTATATTCCGGGGTTCTTTAATCGGTCTAGCGGTTATCATTTCTCAGTTTATTGGGTTGCAGTACTCAGCTGAGATAAGTGTAGCGATGGCCTTTACAACACTTATTTTATCTAGAACATTGCAAGTATTCCCTGCGCGTTCGACTACTCAAACTAGTTTTGAAGCAGGATTCTTTACTAACAAATATATATTAATGGCCTTTATTGCTTGTTTAGGTCTATATGGTATCACTCTTTTACCGGTAGTTAGAGGGGTATTCTCAATCCCAGATACTTTTGGCTTAATGCATTGGGCTATTGCAACAGGATTGGCCTTATCTACAACTGTACTGATGGAATTGAAGAAAAAAGTTTTCCCCGCTAAATAAATCCTGAATAATTCATACTTTTAATTAAAACCATGTGAAACTGCCTCACGGCAGCTTACAATTACTTTTTCATCTTCACCCGTTAAGTGATGAAAAAAGAACCCCTTTCTGCTATGGTTAAAGTGACTAAA
>NZ_NEEY01000020.1 GCF_002252085.1 Aerococcus sp. 1KP-2016 | reverse complement strand
GCGGCTTCGCCTTTTACTTTGAAAAAAATTCTTATAAATTTTGATTGAAATATATCATGGGAGCAGGTTATAGGACTGAAAGTGTAGTTCCTTAGCCGTGAAAGAGGATGAAATTGAGACCTTGGCTCGATTTTAAATTGAAAGACATTGGCTTTCAATGGTCCCACGGCTTACAAGGAACGTACACTGTAAGGACGAAAAATCTATGATTTTAATTTTTCCCAGCCTCTTTTTTATGTGCTATTTTAATCATGGACGTGTAATTTATTCCGCACGCAACGCCTCAGCAGCATCTTTTTTCGCTGCTATACGGGCTGGAATATGACCACCAAGCACTGTTAAAACCGTTGAAATAATCAATAAAAGAACGGCATGTCTAGGATCTAATTGTGCAACATTTTTCAAATCAGTTAGATTTTCTATTATCGTGTTAATTGGGAATGTTAAGGCATATGCCACGCCTACACCCAATAGACCAGATAAGACACCCAGAATTAAGGTTTCAGAGTCAAAGACACGTGTAATATCTTTCTTGCGTGCCCCTAGCGCTTTTAAGACACCAATCTCTTTAGTACGTTCAAGTACAGAGGTATAGGTGATAATACCAATCATAATCATAGACGTCACAAGCGAAATACCGGCAAATGCAACCAATACATAAGTTGTTGCATCCATCAAGCCACCCGTTAATTCAGTCATTGTACTCGCTAAATCCGTGTACAAGATTTGATTTTCTTCTGATTTGTCGTCATTGTATGCATCCAAATAGGCCAAAACTTGATCTTTCGTTTCAAAGTTTTTGGGATAAATCATAATTGCAGTTGGCATGGCATCAGCACCTAAACTTGTCAAGGCAGCAGCTTTAGCATCTTCATCTAATGGTTGACCCGTAACTACAGATACCTCACTATCCTTTTGTGCTTCCACGATAGCTGAATCTTGGCTATCTTCAATCACTGCTTGCGTTAATGCATTTGAATAATTTACACCTTGATTCAAAATCGCCATCGTTGCATCTTCTTTAGGGCGAATAACAGCTGAAATTCGTAAAGTTTGATTATTGTCATTGTCATAAACCGCGTTTAAATCTTGATTTGGTACATAATTATCCGTAGGCAATTTTTGATAGTAGGCATTATTGCTAACCAGGCTAATCTCAGTCCCCACAATTTCGTCAAAATTAATGGCTTCACCATCATCATAAACAAAACCTAAATTATTTAATGCATTTATGTTCACATTATTGTATTTGTCTACCACAAGAACAAGGTCAGTCGATTCATTTGGCATGTTCCCTGCAAGAATATCATAATTTTGGCTAAGGAATGCATTATCGTCACCATCCGGAGATTCAGGGAATGTTGAAGCCCCTGTACCCATCTCAGTAGCATAGAAACTCTGAATGTCCCCCGTAGCAGAATCTTGTGCATAATTAGAAAATACAACTTGCTGAGCTTCACCATCAACCTCACGTAGCATGTTCATTTGCGCAGCATAGGTATAATTCAATGCCGCAATTAGGGATGGATCAATCGCTTGAACATAGTCTACATATTCTTGGGTTAGCTTATTCTCGTGTTGATTAGCAGTCGCTTCATCCTCACTAGCGATTACAGTGTCTGTACTTGGATACGCAGCTTGTTCTTCATTAGGCAATGTGATTGCTGTTGAATTATTTGCTACACTCGCAACAGTAATCGGGTATTGAGCGCTCGTTTCTGCTTGTGTGGCGTCTATTTGTTTTTGAAAACCATTCGACAAGGACAAGACCACAGCGATTGAAATAATCCCTATACTCGAAGCAAATGACGTGATAAAAGTTCGCCCTTTTTTCGTCATAATATTTTTGAACGATAAATTCAAAGCAGTTAAATAAGACATACCCGTACGTTTCAAATCTAATTTGGCATTGCTATCGTTATTATCATAAGGATTTGAATCATCTAGCACTTCACCATCCTTAAACTTAATAATGCGGTTGGCATATTGATACGCCAATTCTGCATCATGAGTAACCATGATAACTAATTTTTCTTGGGCGAGTTCCTGAATAAGTGCCATAATTTGTAAACCTGTTTCTGAATCTAAGGCCCCTGTTGGTTCATCACAAAGCAGTACATCTGGATCATTTGCTAGTGCACGCGCAATTGCTACACGTTGTAACTGGCCACCCGACAATTGATTCGGTTGTTTATGCATATGATCCTTTAAGCCAACCCGTATTAAAGCTTCTTCAGCTTTGGCATGTTTTTCAGCTTTGCTTACACCCGATAGCGTCATCCCTAATTCAACATTAGAGATAACATCTAAATGGCCAATAATATTATATGATTGGAATACAAAACCAATAGAATTATTACGGTATGCGTCCCAGTCAACATCTTTAAAGTTTTTGGTAGATTGTCCATTGATAATCATATCGCCAGAGTCATATTGGTCCAAACCCCCGATGACATTTAATAAAGTTGTCTTTCCTGAACCAGATGGCCCTAGTATAGCTACAAATTCTTGTTTTCTGAATGATAGTGATACATCATTTAGGGCATGCGTAGTTGTGCCGCCAACTACATAGGTTTTCTTCAAATTTTTTAATGCTAACATTTATATTTCTCCTTAATCTTGTGTCATTTACCCTTTAGATGTCTTATTTTATCACCAAAAAGACTTAGTTTGACTGCACATCATTTATACAATCTAAACTAGGTCGCTTTTATTTATGCTTCTTCAATAGGTAAATCCTCAGTTAAAAATTGTTCCCAAGCAACAGCTTTTTGCGTTTCAACTATCACAATCCATTTCGCATCTTCTTCTACAGCATTTAAAATCTCTGGTTCTTCAACTAATGCTTCATGGCGCGCAACAATTTTACCTGAAATAGGCGCTACCATATCTGTCACAGCTTTTGAGCCTTCGACTGAGAAAAAGGCTTGATCTGCTTCCAACGTATCATCCGTTAAGAATGTAAAATATGAAACTTCACCAACTGCATCAGAACCATAAGCTGATAAGCCAATACGTACTTGTCCATCATTTAATTCTTCAAGATAGATGCCATCTTCAGTATATACTTTGTTCATTTACAATACCCCTTCGTTTACAATATGCTAGTTTATTATACTACTAAACCAGTTTATTGAGTAATTTTCTAGGTACTAATCGATTAATCCAACGAACACTTCTAACTACAGGATTTTTGGCTAAGTCGGTTTCTTCTACTTCTTCGTTATAACGGATTGAGAGTACTAAACCAATACTTAACATTGAAGTGATTAAGGCAGTACCACCTGCTGAAATCAGTGGTAATGGTATACCAGTCAAAGGTAATAAACCAATTGACATACCAATATTTTCAAGAATATGAAAGCTAAACATCATTACCACACCTGATACCATAGACGCATAGAAGGCATCGTGGGCACTGAAGGCAATTGAAATCATTTGAAAAATCAGAATAAAATAGATTAAAACCACGAAACTTGAACCAATAAAACCAAAATTTTCACCAATTGTTGCAAAAATCATATCCGATTCACGAACTGGCACATGCACCTGGAAGACACCTAGACCCTTACCTAGAATTTGACCAGAACCGATAGCTTTCAAACTTTGGGCTAATTGATACGAATCTGTGGCTGAATTGCCAAATGGATCTAGCCAAGAATCAATACGCGCAAACTGATAATCTTGGAACCCTAATGAATACAAGAGCTCACGCTGATAAACAACTAAGACGATTAAAATAAGCGCGATAAGAACGAAAGCAAATAGCGCAGGCAAGATAATATACCAAGTAATACCTGATACAAATATAACACCTATAAACATCATCAAAAATACAATGGTTGTACCCAAGTCATTTTGTGCGATAATTAATGCTAATGGTGGCAAAGTCCATAAAGTTAGTTTAAGTAAAAATCTCAAATCAAATTGAATTCTTTCTCGCGCAGGCATGTCTTCAATATTTTGTCTTCTTGCCTCGTCATTATAACCGTGGACTAGATAAGCCATCATAATGATATAAGCAACTTTCATTAATTCTGAAGGCTGAACGGATAATGGACCAATCGTAATCCACGAACGTGCACCATTGGTAATTGCTAAATCTCGATCATAAAAAATTAAAACTAATACTAACAGAATGATACCTAACCCGTAAGCCACTGGTGCAAACTGATATAAGGTATCTCTATCTAATTGCATGACCACGGCTGCTAGAACAGTACCAATTGCAAACCAAGCAATCTGCATAATTGTTGCAGAATAAGAACCTGAATCATATTGTAAATAAGTCGTTGAGAAGATTGTCACGATACTAACCATTGCTAGTAACATAACACAGATAACGATAGTAGGATCTACCCTTCTTGTCGTTTTTTTCTTTAAGCGTCGACTTGTCGAACGTTTTTCCAAAATAATGCGCCCCTTTAATCTATATTTTCATTTGCTCTAGCGGGGTTTACCGTTAAAGTAATATCTGTAGCTTGGCGTTTTAAAGTGCCAAGCACAATTTTTTTTTCATCCATAATTGGGAAATGAGCTGACGTACTAGTGTGATAATTAGGGCTTGTATCTAAGAATTCCTCAACATGTTTGAATCGATAGACGAGATGGTTAATTAAAGCACCCGCAATAATGACTATAGAAGTTAACCATAGATAAATCATTAAAACGATAAATACACCAATTGTTCCATTTGAAACTGATGAACCGCCGAAATTTGATACATAGAAACTAAATCCACCCGACAGAATAGCACTCAATACAGCAGCGGCAATCGCCCCAGGTACCGAATATTTAATTGGATAGTTATGTTGCGGAATAAATTGGTATACAAAAGTAAATACAATGACCAGTACTACTATTAAAATTGGCCATTTGACACTTGAGAAAATAGCAAATAATGACATTGGCAATTGAATAAATTGATTCATTGTTTCAAGCAAGGTTTGACCAAACACAAAAACTACACTCAGTGCAACTGCCACAATTACCAATACAAAAGCAATTGCAAACGAAATCAGCCTAGAAACGATAAAATTGGGTTTATCCGTTACGCCATAAGTCCGATTCAAAATATTTTGCACTGTTCCAAACGCAGTAGAACCCGACCATAAAATCAAAAGAAATGATATAGACAAGGCACTAGAAGTATCCGACCGTAAATAGGATTGCAAAGTGGGAATAATCACTGGTTCTACTTGATCTGGCAAGAGTGTTTCTAGTAACGAAACAACTGAATCAGGATCAAAGGGTAGCATGGGAATAATATTTGCAATCATCATTAGCACTGGAAAAAGTGATAATAGGAAGTAATAGGACATTTCCGCAGCACTTCCCGCTATATTAGCTTGATTTACAGAAGCCAAAGTCATAGGGACTATTTTTTCTTTGAAGTTCTCCTTCACATTTACCACCTCATTCTTTAGTTTAATATTACTCAATTTAGGGCGAAATAACAAGTTTTCGACCAGTAAAATCAAGACGTTTAGATGAATAGAAAAGACTGATAAATACTAGCAATAGTCAGACAAGTTGCGTCTGCTTATTGCTAGATCATCAGTCTTACAAATGAATTCAAGATTCAGGGCAAATTATTCTGCTAAGCTTCCAGCATTTTCCCAACTACCTGTAGCCATATCCATAAACATTAAAATCCCAGAATACGCATCGTAACGATACACCGTAATCAAATTCGCATGTCCTTGTCCATCAGGTGATTGACGATATACATCAATCTGTGCCAAATTATCATTAATCAAAGTAGGCATAAAGAAATATTCGTCTGATTGGAAGGCATTTTCTGAATCAGTTGCAATTAATGGCGCAGCTTCCGCTAAAATTTCACGAGCACGTGTGTTGTCATGTGCACCTGCACTTGATTGACCCTCACCCTCTACTTGTCCTTCTACTTCGCTTGAAGGTACCGCTTCAGAGGCTTGTACTTCAGTTACTGGTTGTGCAGCTACAATAGAAGATTCAATTTCTTCAGATGAAAGTGTTGGTTCCTCAGCAGCTTCACTAGCAACTGAATCTGAAGAACTAACTTCTCCCTCCACACTCGAACCATCTTCAATCGTTTCATCAGAAGTTGTTTCAGATGAAACAACTTCATCTTCTGTACTTGAACTTACCCCGTCACTACTACTAGAAGCCTCTACAACATTTAAACTAGCACTAGAAGATGAAGATTCAACTACTTCTTCAGATGAACTAGATGCTGGGCTATCCGCATACATACCCACAGAAGAGTTCACCGAATCACAAGCTGCAAGTGATAAGGCTAGAATAGAAACACCAATAAATGAATATACCTTTTTCATACGCTACCTCCCAATATTCTTATAACTATTTTATCATAGTCAACTGAAAAATCATGTTTATTTATGCCTTCTTTACAAAAGGTTAACTTTTAAAAAGTCAGTCTTAAAATGCACGATATTTATTGATAACCAATCGTCTATAGCAATACCAATTCTAAAATAAAAAAAGGTTCAAATCAATGATGATTACCAATGATTTGAACCTTTTTACTAATGTTGAGAGTGGGATTCGAACCCACGACCTACGGTTTAGAAGACCGTTGCTCTATCCAGCTGAGCTATCCCAACATTTGTTGTCTTCCATGGGATGACAACTACTAAATTCTACACTATCTAACTGACTTTTGTCAATAGAAGCTAGCTTAATTTTCAGGTAATTGTATATAACTTGGTTTAAAAACCCGAATTTGATACATTTGTGTCTCTTCATCAAAATACATATCATCAAAATAAATACGGTCTTGTAAACTAAGCCATTGACCAATTTTACTTGGATCAATCGATAATTCTACTCGTTCATATTGTTCCTTCAACCCTTTGATTATGGCATCTTGTAAATCTAAAATTGATTCTTCAGAACGAGCTGAAATCTGTACATTTGGCTTGTTAAAGCTCAGCTTTTCGCGTTCCTCTGCTGTTAATAGATCCATCTTGTTATACACAAAAAGATGCGGTACATCAAGCATATCTAAATCTTTCAACGTCTTCATTACAACTGCTTCTTGCTCACTCGCATATGGAGATGACGCATCTATGACAATTAACATTAAATCCACTTGACGGCTTTCTTCCAACGTAGAATGAAAGGCGTTTATGATTTTTGGCGGTAAATCTTGAATAAAACCAACGGTATCTGTAATAGACATTTTAAAATGATTATTCAATGAAAATACCCGAGTTAAAGGTGTTAAAGTAGCGAATAGTAAATTTTCTTCAAAAGTACCTGCATCAGTCAAGGCGTTTGTAATGGTTGATTTACCTGCATTAGTATAACCAATAAGGCCGAGTTGAAAAACGTCGCCTTTTTCCCTATTTTCACGGGTACGACTTTGGTGTTTTTCTACTTCCTTCAATTCACCTTTGATGCGTTGAATTTCAGCACGTAGCACTCGACGATCCTGTTCAATTTTTGTTTCACCAGGACCACGTGTACCAATACCCCCACCTAACTTAGACAAACCTATATAATTCCCGGCTAATCTCGGTAATAAGTATTCATTTTGAGCCAAAGCTACTTGTAATTTACCTTCTTTTGAAGTAGCACGCATCGCGAATATATCCAAGATTAATTGAATACGGTCAATAACTGGAAAATCAATCGCTTCTTGTAAATTATTATTTTGTGACGGTGTTAATTGTTGGTAGAAAATAATTAAATCCGCTTCATTTGCTTCTGCATGCATGGCTAATTCTTCTACTTTTCCCTTACCAATTAATGTTCTGGAATCAAAGCGTTCTCGTTTTTGTGTTAAAACGCCTACAACTTCTCCCCCTGCAGTGGTCACTAACTCTTTTAATTCTTCCACCTGCATGGTTAGCTGACGATCACTCACTGTTTGAGTTTGTACTGCTACTAAAAATACTTTTTGCATATTTACTCCTCTGACTGTTCAACTAGGAAGGAAATTATCACTTAATCAGTGAGAAAATCATTTACCAATGTCAATACAGTATCTAGTCTTTCAGGATATTCTACTAGATTAAACCAGTGAACGCCATCGAGACGATTACGAATCCAGGTCAATTGCCGTTTCGCATAGTGACGAGAATTTTTTTTCAATTCTTCTAAAGACGTTTCTAAAGACGCTTCTTTTCTAAAATAGGGAAATAATTCTTTATATCCAATTGCTTTCATCGATTGTTGATTTGGATCTAAATTTTGTGATAGTAGCCATTGCGTTTCTTCTAACAAACCTTCCTTAACCATAGCATCTACACGATGATTAATTCGATCATATAAAATTTGTCGATCCGTGTCTAAGGCAATCATCAATAAATTATAAGGAGACACGTGGTCTTCATGCGTTTCCGCTTGATCAGAAAATAAGCGATCAGAGAACGTCCCTACTTCTAGAGCACGAATCACACGACGTAAATTATTTGGGTGAATGGCTTCAGCAGCTTTGGGATCCAAAGCTTGGAGTTTAGCATATACTGCATGGTTGCCTTCTCGATCCCCTAATTCGGTCATCTCTTGACGAAAAGTTGGGTTTTCGATTTCCTTACCACCAAGCGATAAATCATAAATAAAAGATTCTAGATATAAACCAGTTCCCCCTACTAAAATAGGCACTTTTCCTCTAGAGATGATATCTTTCATAGCAACTTCTGCATCTGATTTGAATCGAGCGACTGAATAATCTTCACTGACATCCACATAATTAATCAAATGATGTTTTGTTTTATCTTGCTCTTCTAACTTGGTGTTGCGGTACCAATGTTTAAAGATCGATATATTTGCATGGAATCACCATTGATAATTTCGCCATTAAATTCATTTGCTATTTTTATACTGAGGGCAGTCTTTCCAACCCCGGTTGGTCCGCCAATAACAATTAGTTTGGCCTTCATTCAATTGCCTCCATCTTATCATTAACTTCTTAATGTAGCTTTAAAAGCACGATCTTCTTCAATTTGTTCTGCCGCAGCTTGGCGCGCGACATCTGTAATATTTGACCCGGTCAACATACGAGCAACTTCATCAATACGTTCATCATCCTCTAACAAGTTCACTTGCGTATAAGTTCTGTCTTTATTCTCTTGTTTAGAAATAAACAATTGATGATCTGCCATTGAAGCTACTTGCGGTAAATGCGTAATACATAAAACCTGTGCTTTAAGTGCGATTTCAAACATCTTCGTTGCGATGGCTTGCGCCACGCGTCCAGAAACCCCTGTATCTACTTCATCAAAAATAATTGCTGTTACACCTGAAGCATTTTGGAATATTGTTTTCATGGCCAACATTAGACGGGACAATTCACCACCAGAAGCAACTTTTACTAACGGTTTAAATGGTTCGCCTAAATTAGTTGCAATCATAAAGGCAACATCATCTATGCCATATACACCAAGTTTATCTAATTCTAGTATATCTACTCTAAAACGAGCTTTTTCCATATACAAAGCCTTCATTTGACCTTCGATAGCGTCCACTAGATCACCTTTCACCGCGCGACGAACTGTAGACAATTCTTTGGCCAATTTCAATGCCTGCGCTTTTTTAGCTGCTAAATTATCTTTTAATTTTTGCAGGTTGGACTCCCGGTTTTCAATTTGTTTTAATTCCTCTTGAGCATTCGTCAAGTAGACTAGAATATCTTCCGTATCTTCCCCATATTTACGCTGTAGGTTTTTATATACTGCCAATCGTTCCATAATTTCATCCAAACGATTGGGGTCATAATGTAATTGATCTACCTGGTCTGAAATACTAGAAGCTAAATCCTGTAAGGCATAATAAGTCCCGGTAATTTGTTCATAAAAATCACCGTAATTTTGATCAAAATCACGAATGGTTTCCAACTCTCCAACCGCTTGCCCTATTAAATCAATCACATTAAAATCTGCATTTGATAACAAATTGTTAGTTTGCCCTAATGCATCAGCAATTTTTTGGAAGTTTTGTAATTGATCTCGTTCACTAATTAGCCGATCAACTTCGCCTACTGTAACATTCGCCGCAGTGATTTCATTAATTTGAAACTTTAACAAGTCCATCCGTTGAGCAGCTTCTTGCTCATTCAAATTTTGACTATCTAATAAAGTTTTTGCATCTTTATATGCTTGATAAGCATCTTGATAAGCCTGCAATGTTGGCCCAATTTCTTGCTTGGCAAAATGGTCAAGCAAATGAATATGATTGCTAGTATGCATCAGCGATTGGTGTTCATTTTGCCCGTGAATATCCACAATAAATGCACCTAAAGCCTTCAACATCGATACTGTCATGGATACACCATTGACCTTGATCGTATTCTTTCCATTTGTATCCAATTGACGAACAATCATTAATTGTGCATCACCAAAAGGTATATTATTGTCCTTTAACATTTCACGGCCTTCAGCAGATAAATCTGGCATAAAGAAGATACCGCGTAAATCAAATTTGTCGGTGCCATAGCGAATAAAGTCAGTTGAACCACGGCCACCAACTAATAAACCTACTGCATCAATAATAATGGATTTACCTGCCCCAGTTTCTCCGGTTAACACGGTCATCCCCGAATCAAAATCGATGGTTAAATCTTCAATAATTGCAAAATTTTTAATAGTAAGATGCTGTAGCATTTACAATCCTCCTTACTGAATTACACGTCAAACTTATTAATGGAACATTGTATGGGCTTCTTCGATAACAGCGTCAATATCAACCTCTGCAGAAATTTGCCCGGGTTCGCCTTCTGTATTCGAAAGTAACATCAAGAATTCAATATTGCCTGTACCACCAGTTATTGGTGAGAAAGTGAGGCCAACGACATCATAGCCTAGCCCAATTGCTGTATTGAGAGTATGTGTGATGACGTCTTTATGTACTTTTCTATCACGAACAATTCCTTTTTTGCCAACTTTATCCTTACCTGCTTCAAATTGTGGTTTCACTAATGCAACCACTTGGCCATCTGTTTTTAAAATGCTCCGTAATGGAGGTAAAATTAAATCTAGTGAAATAAAAGATACGTCAATAGTGGCAATATCTGGTTGTCCTTTGATAAAGTCTTCAGGTTTAGAATAACGGAAATTGGTTTGTTCCATTACTACAACCCGGTCATCTGAGCGCAATTTCCAATCTAACTGATTGGTACCTACGTCAAGTGCATAAGACATGGCTGCACCGTTTTGTAAGACAACGTCGGTAAACCCTCCAGTAGAAGAACCAATATCTAAAACACTTTTTTCCTTAAAATCAATTGCAAATGTTTCCATTGCTTTAACTAATTTTAATCCACCACGAGATACATACGGTAAATCTTCACCTTTTAAAGTTAATGCAGTGTCAACTGGTAATTTTTCACCGGGTTTGTCTACTCGCATAGCTTTATCCGTAAATATTTGGCCAGCCATTATATAGCGCTTTGCTTTTTCTCTGGAGTCAGTCAAACCTTGACGAACTACTAAAATATCTGCGCGTTCTTTTTCCATTTTATTTTACCTTGCTTTCATTAAATCTTTAGGAATGTCAGGAAACCAGCCAATAATCGATCATCAAAAGTTTCATCAATATCTTTGATTTGTTGTAATAATGTACGACATTTTGTTGTATTGGCAAATAGTGCTTCGATAGCACCATTTGTACCTAAGATATTTGGATAAGTGCTTTTAACTAGGTTAGCATCCGAATGTTGGAATTTCCCACGGTCATCATCTGACCACATAACCTCTTGTAAATCATTTTGTATTTGATATGCAATGCCATAAGTCCATGCAAATTCATCTAACAATGCTTTGATTTCTTCGGATGGATTTGCAATTTGATAGCCCGCGTAAATTGCAAAATGCAGTAACGCACCCGTTTTATTTTTATGAATGGCTTCCATTTCTTGCAAATCAATTTCTTTGTCTTCAGCTTGTACATCCCCAATTTGTCCAGCAATCATGCCTTTACCACCAGCCGCTTCGGCTAAATTATTCATTAAATCAAGCTTTATATGAGCTTGGGAAATCAAAGGATCATTGCCGATTAATGCAAATGAATCAGTTAGCAATGCGTCACCAGCTAGGATAGCCGTTGCTTCATCAAATGCTTTGTGATTCGTTAATTTACCTCTTCTATAATCATCATTGTCCATTGCAGGTAAATCATCATGGATTAGGGAGTAAGTATGAATGTATTCTAGCGCAATAGCAGTCATAAAACCTTGCTGGATGTCCTTACCCAATGCTTTAAGCGTTGCTAACAACAGCATGGGACGAATACGTTTACCCCCAGTATTCAAAGAATATGCCATAGATTCTTGTAAGATTGCTGGCGTTTGCTGTTTATTTTTTGACAAAACTTTTTCGATTTCTACTTGAAGATTTGGTAAGGTTTCTTCAATAAAATGACTTGTTTCCATTACTTGTCACCTTTATCTACTGGTGCTTCAAAATTTTCTAATTGATCCGATTCTGTCATCAATTTAGTCATGGTTTCTTCGGCATTTTCTAGTGTTTGACTACAGAATTTGCTTAATTCCATTCCATCTTGAAATGCTTGCATAGAAGCTTCTAATTTTATTTCACCACTTTGTAATTGATTTACAATGGCTTCTAATTGGGCTAATGCTTCTTCAAATGTTAATTTTGATGTATCTATGGCCATCTGTAATTCTCCTTTATTTCTTGATAATTTGCTTTTTATCTATCCCCATAATTTGTGCTGAAATTTTACCATCCGCAAATTGGACTGATAGTTGATCCCCAATATCTACTTGTTGAATTGAATGAACAGTTCCCTGTTTACTTGTAACATAGGCAAAACCACTACTCATTCGTTTAAGCGGTGATAATAGATCTAATTGTGCCATTAAATTTTGGACTTTGTATTGTTGGGTGGTCAATTGATTTACTTGGCCTTGTTTTAACTGATTTGCTAAATAATCAACCTGGGATTTATATCGCTGTATATTCAGCTGGGGACTTAGTTGATTTAATCGATTAGTAGCTTGGTTAAATTTCTGTATTCGATCTTGTAATACATTATTTTCTGCTTGAGCCAAACGGTTTACTAGGTTTTTCAGTTTTAATTGATGTCCTTCATAGAGTCTTAAAGGTTGCTGGAAAACGTACGCATTTTTTTGCTCTAATAGCCGTTGATTTAAATATTGTAAACGATTTGCCTGTGCCCGATATAACTTTGCCTGTAATTCTTGTATGCGGATAAGTTCCTCTGCTAATACTGGCGTCGCAATCTCTGCTGCTGCCGTTGGTGTAGCTGCTCGTTGATCACTAACGAAGTCTACGAGAGTCGTGTCCGTTTCATGCCCTACAGATGAAATCACAGGAATCGTCATGTTGCTGACTGCACGTACAACCTTTTCTTCGTTAAATGGCCACAAATCCTCAATAGAACCACCACCACGGCCTAGGATGACAGTATCATAGTTGCCACTTGCTTCAATTCGACGTAAGTTTTCAACGATTTGATTTGCGGCGTACTGCCCTTGCACGGCGGTTGGGTAAAGGGTCAATTGAACAATCGGGTAACGTCGTTTCACCGTTGTCATAATATCACGAATCACTGCACCTGACGGGGAAGTAACAATCGCAATATTTTTAGGGAAACGAGGAATAGGCTTATGTTCAAAATCAAATAAACCTTCCGCAGTTAACGCTTGCTTTAATTGTTCATATTTTTGATATAAAGCACCTACGCCATCTGGTTCCAAATGTTCAATATATAATTGGTAATTACCTGATTTATTAAAAACACCAACTCGACCTACTGCCAACACTTTCATACCATCTTCTAAATCAAATTTTAATTGGTTAAAAGCGCCAGAAAACATGACACTAGACAATACAGCTCCGTCATCTTTTAATGAAAAATACTGATGTTTTGGACGTTTTCTAAAGTTTGAAATTTCACCAGTGACATACACTTGATGCAAATAAGGATCCTTTTCAAATTTTGTTGCGATATATTGTGTTAATTGACTAATGGTTAAATATTGCTTATCGGCCAAAGTCATTCACTTCCTCTAGTTTGTCGATCATTTGTTTGAATACCATCAATTTAGTTACAGGACCAACACCACCAGGGACAGGGGTAATCGCATGTGTTTTTGGTGCTACACTTGCATAATCTACATCGCCATGTACTTTGCCATTTTCATCATAGGTAGTACCAATATCAATCACAGTTGCTCCAGGACTAACCATATCAGCTGTTATGTAGTTTGGTATACCAACAGCGATACAAATGATATCAGCTGCTCTGGTTAATTCCGGTAAATTTTGTGTTTGACTATGTGCTAGTGTAACTGTCGCACCTTTTTGTAACATTAATTCAGCAAGTGGTTTCCCAACGATTGTTGAACGACCCACCATTACCGCACGTTTGCCTTTAAAGATGGTATTCACTTCTTCCATTAGGCTCATAGCGGATAACGGTGTATTTGGAATACGTGAGGGGTGATGAGAGAGTAAATTACCTAAATGAATCGGATGAATAGCATCTAAATCTTTATCCATATCAATTGCCATCGCAACAGTTCTATAATCAATTTGTTTAGGCAAAGGTAATTCAATCATGATACCTTGGATTGAATCATCTTGATTATATTTTTCAAGTGTCGCAACAAATTCATCAGTAGTGGTATTTGTTGGTAAAATCACCAATTCATTTTCAATGCCTACTTTATCCGCAAATTTTCGCTTTACTTTTGCGTAAGCTGCACTAGCTTCATCATCGCCACATAATAAAATAACAGCTTTTGGCTGCACACCATTTTTGATTAATTCCGCAACACGTTGTTTTAATAATGCCGTTTGAACTTTTACATACTCTTTAGATCGAATTTCAATCATTTTTTCACCCCATCAATTTGTCATAATCACAGTATATCGAATGTTATGCAATAATAAAAGGGACTGAGCACTATACTCAGTCCCTCTCTACTCAAAAGTATTTATGCTTCTGGTAAATCCTCATGTAAAACTTCAACATTTTCAACTAATTCTTCAAAAGCATCTGTTTCTAGCTCAACTTGTTCAGTTGCTGCTACATTTTCTTTATCCGCTTTCGTTTCATTCACATCGTTTAAAATGTTTGAAAGAACCCCGTTAATAAATTTACGTGCCCGATCATCTGAGTAAAATTTAGCTAATTCAATCGCTTCATTCACAGCCACGATACTAGGTACTACCGTTTCATCCGTAAATAAAATTTCAAACACAGCGACACGCAAAATTTGCAAGTTTATTAATTCTAAACGTTGTACTGACCAATTTCCTTGAATATGTTTATCAATCATTTGGTCAATTTCAAAACGATTAGCCTTTACACCTTCAACTAAAACGCGTAAATAATCGGGAACATCAACATCCTCTGCAAGTACTTCATCCTTATCTAAGAATTTATCGAAGTGGTTTTTAGCAGAGAAGTTTTCAATATTTTCTTTTAACTTAATTGCGTAATTCTCAAATTCAACAAACTCTTCTTCAGTTAACTCTTCAAACTTAACCTTTTGATTTAATTTATCATGGTTATGAATAATATGGTTGAAGGCTTTATCTAAAGATAATTGTGGATTGAACTCTTGCTCATAAGATATTAATACAGCGAGTTCTCTTATTTGTGATGGCCCTAATTTCATACTTGTTCCCCTTAATGCTTAAATTATTTGCTTGTTTTTTCCATATACAAGCTTGTTACGTGCACATTTACGACATCAATCGTAATATCTGTCATATATTTTACTTGGTCAATGACTTGAGTTTGAACGGCTTGGGCAACAGCAATAACGCCAACACCAAAATTTAATTCTACAGACATATCTAAGACCATTTGATCAAGTTCATTTTGATGTAAAATGACACCTGCATCGCGTTGGAAAATATTTTGAATCGTTTTTGTTGCACGTCGTATTGACCGTACCCCTTTGATTTGTAAAGCTGCTGTTGCAGCGATATTTTCAATTACTTGGGGTGCAATTTCAATCGCACCTGTTGCTGGCATATTATTGTGCTTATAAGCTTCAATTGTATCCGCCATAGTCATTCACTCCTTAACCAAAATTATGCACGTGACATGTATTCTCCACCGTCAGTGTTTACAACTAGTTTATCACCAGCGTTGATGAAGAACGGCACGTTAACTACAAGGCCTGTTTCCATAGTCGCTGGTTTAGTACCACCTGAAGCCGTGTCACCTTTAATACCAGGTTCAGTTTCAGTAACTACTAATTCAACAGTTTTTGGTAATTCAACACCAATAACTTCTGCGCCAAAAGTGATAACCTTAACCATCATATTTTCAAGCATGAATTTCAATTCATCTTCAATTTGTACTTCTTGAATTTCTAATTGTTCATATGTTTCTGTATCCATGAATACATGTGTTTGACCGTCTGCATATAAATATTGCATTTCGCGGTTTTCAATATGCGCTGTTTCAACTTTTTCACCAGCACGCCAAGTTTTTTCTAATAAAGCACCTGTACGTAAGTTTTTTAATTTAGAACGAACGAATGCTGAACCTTTACCAGGTTTTACATGTTGGAATTCTACTACACGGAATATGTTACCGTTATCTTGAATAGTTAAACCATTTTTAAAATCATTTGTTGTAATCATCTGTACATCTCCTAAAATATTTAATCATATCGAATTATACCATACTAAAATGCATCCTTGCTTAAAAAGTAGGATGCATTTCACGCTTTTTTCTACTAAACAACTATCAGGTGACGCGGTGCATGTGTTAAAACAATGTTCCCATCGTTTGTAAGGATCATATCGTCTTCAATACGAACTCCACCGATACCTTCTAAGTATATACCTGGTTCATTTGTAATCACCGTATTAGGACGTAGAATTTGTTTGTTATGCATGCTTGCATTAGGCCCTTCATGGATATCTAGTCCGATTGAATGGCCTAATGAATGACCAAAATCATCACCATAACCTTGGCTCGCTATAAAGTCGCGGGCAATTTTGTCCATTTCTTCCCCTGTGATGCCAGCTCTAGCTTGTTCATTTACCAATTGGTTTGCTTGATAAACAACATCATAGATTTCTTTCATTTTTTCGGATGGTTCACCTACGGCAATCGTACGTGTAATATCAGATACATATCCTTGATAGTAACAACCATAGTCCATAGTTACAATATTGCCATCTTCAATTAATTTTTCAGAAGCCACACCATGAGGCATCGCAGAACGATAGCCTGAAGCCACAATCGTTTCAAATGAAACACCAGAAGCGCCTTGGCTGCGCATGAAGAAATCCAATTCATTTGCAACTTGAATTTCAGACATGCCGACTTTAATATAACCAAGAATGTGATCAAATGCTGCATCGGCAATTTCGCATGCTCGTTGGATAATGGCAATTTCATCATCATCTTTGATTTGACGCAAAGCCTCAATCATTCCTGAAGCTGGGATGAGCTTAGCTGACACGATATCTTCTAACTCATCAAATTTTGCAACTGTCATAAATTCTTCTTCGTAACCTAATTGTGCAATGTTTTCTTCGGTTACTACCGATTGAACAAACCTTAATGGACTAGTATGTGCTGCAGAACCACCTGCAATAATCACTTCATACCCAATACACTGTGCTTTCGCTTGCTCACGGTATCTGAAATCCGTTATAAAATACGCATGATTACTCGTAATCAATGCCGTACCACTTGTACCAGTGAAACCACTGACATATCTTAAATTAAAAGGATCAGTGACATAGTATGCATTAATACCTTCAGCTGCCATGCTCTCTTGCAAAGCACTTATTCTCTTTTCCAAACTTTTCACCTCAAATTGACTAAAATAACTTTCTTATATAAGAAACTCTTCTATAGCCCAATTATTATAGCACAGATACGCTTTTAAGTGAACTTGACCTAATTTTTGCTTTAATTTCTTGCATTTACCTCAAATTTTTATTGCTTGCACAATTCTTGAAATCAATTTCATCCTTCAAATTCATACGTATATGTCTTATCATTTTCAAAATGAAGCACTTGGCATTCAAATTGCACACCATCCCAGATTACATTAACTATCCCTTGTGCAAATGAAATAATCCATTGATTGTTGTTGATAATTTTAGGGACATTTGACGCTGAAGACTCCTCAATGATTGTCTGTGTTTCTACAATGCCCTCCTTGTCCATTGTTAAACGTATTTTTCCAGTTGCAAGTAATGCCATGGTTTTGCTCTCATAAGCTAAGGCAATTTCATGATTTATTTTCATTTGATTTTCATACATACTAAGATTTGATAAAAAAATAGCAGTAACTAAAGTCATATATAAAAGCGTAGTAAATAGAACAAAACCCTTTTTATTCATGCTAAATCCTCGGCTTTAGGGACCATATAAACTGATAGGATTTACCCGTTTGTAAAGTCACTGTAATTTGGAAAATATTTTCTGAAAGTTTCACCACACCAAAACTTTTGGCTTCTCTGATTTTCGGTATATGGCCTCCTGATACTTTCACTCTAATCCAGGGGACTCCGTTTGAGTCACGGTAATATTCATAGCTTGCTAAACTGCCATCAGGTCGTTTAATGGTGAGATAGGTATTTGAATGTTTGTAATAACTTGCTTCTTGGTTCTGAGTTAAGGTTTCAAACATAAACATATCGACATCGTCATAGGTCATTGTTTCATAATGATGAAATGTACGCATTTGGCTATTCATCGTCATCATAAAGATAATCTGAATAAATAAGTATAAGAATAATCCATAGATAGCTTCTATCAGCGTGAATGCTTTTTTACTCTCCCGTACCTGCCAAAAAGCTTGAAATTTGAATTTGCTTAAATTGACCATTCCGCATATCCTCCACTTCACCCTTTTCAAAATCGACGAACACCCCTGTATGCAGTGATACACCATACTGTCTTGCATTCACTTGTTGAAAAATTTCTCTTGTCTGTGCTAATTTATCTTCACTAGCGCGTAGTTTCTGTATTTCTTGTGCTTGATTGCCAAGTAACAAGATAATCATGGACATAAACAAAGCAAAGGCTATTATGGCTTCACCAAACATAAAAGCCTTCTTTGTTGGGTCCTTTATACTAATTGGCTTACTTACGCTCTTCTGCATAACGATACTTTCCTCCTGAGCCTAATTGAAAAACCACTGCATAATGTCTTGTTGGTGTGTTAAGGTGAATCGTTTGTGCGCCAACATGACCAAATTGATTTAAAGTTAATTGTTCATAAGTAAATGCAACTTCTTTAGGAAAAATATAGGTATTCTCATTTGTTGGTATATCCCCCTGTTCAGCTAAAAAATATACTTTATTAGCTGAAAAACGCATTAATATACTACCTCCGGACAACATTCTATTTTTAAGTTCATATTCAAAACGTTGCATCACATTACGCAACATTACTTTCGATTCATAGTTCACCTGAGCTTGCTGGGTATATGGCATCGCCAGCACTAATGATAATGAAACCAACATTACAACAAAAATTATCTCAAGGAGTGTATATGCTTTTTTCGCTATTATTTTCATTTTTACCCTCCTTGAAATATTTCATTGAATATATAAGCTTTAATTATTCTAAATTATTTAGTTTGAAACACTAGATTCAGCTAATTTTCTGGCACTTGCTGCTGCATACGCTTCTACTTGTTCGGCAGTAAGGTAATTTTCTGAAACCAGTGTTGAATGCGTTGCTTCACTACCCCCATTTGCAAGCTTGTAGAGCTCTTCTTGCGTTTCCACATTTTTAATTAACGCTTCGTCAGTAGTTTCTTTTGTACTGTCCGCTTGCGATGACATATTTGGGATCACAATCAGTAATAGTGCTGCGATAATGATAAGGACCAAGACCATTTCAATAAGTGTGAAAGCGCGTTTATTGTTCATTTTTTGCAATTTTAATTTCCATTTTTTTAACAATATTTTTTCCTCCTAAATGCTTTCAAGCATCGTTAACATAGGTAACATCAGAATGAGATATACAACAACAACCGAAATAGCTACCGTTAAAAATAAGACTGATTGAGTCAATTTAATTTTTTTGTCGATTTCTTGATATAACCTTTTTAAAGTGCGCTGACTATACAAACGGGTTTTCACTGCTAGCTGATTTAATAATTCTCCTTGCATGACTACCGCTGGAAACTCATTTGCAAAAACATCTATTTCCTTCAAACTATCCGAAAATACAATTCCTTGGAGATATTGCCTTTCCAAATACACCCCAAAAGCATGTAAAAATGGCACTTCGTCCTGTTGTTTTAAAGAACTGATGATTTGTTGGACTGAATAACCCAATTTAAATAATTGACTGAATTCATAGGCAAAAAATTGGGTGTAATATAGACGAAATAAGAAGCCAAAACCTGGAATTTTGACATAAACTTGTGCCCTTTTAAGGGGATCCGTCCTTTTACGCCACAAGTAATAAATAAGAACAGCCGTAGTCAAAATCATCACCGCAAAACTAGCTATCTCGGGTAAATGCTCCAAAAAGAAAATAAGATTTCCTAATGTCCCTGAATCGCCATTTTGCGTGAATGCAGCTAATTGGGGTAACAGAAATATCCTTAAACCAAACATCATGGCTACCATTAATACCATCAACATCAATGGATATAGCATGACAGACCGCATCCGGTGAATATGTAAATCTTGTTCTTGAATATATAAAGCGATTTCTTCTAAACTCTGACCGAATTGGCCAAAAGATTCCGCTACTTTAATCTGATAAACAATATTTCCCTTTATTTTCATGAATCCAACAAGTTCATAAAAATGTTGTCCCTTTGAAAAACCATGGGCGATATGCTCAAAATCCTTTACTTGCTTAGGGAATATAATCATTAAAAACCGACAAATATCAATTAAGTGGAAGCCTTCCTGCAACATTTCAGCTATATACAAAAGTACTGCTGCTTGTAGGGATGGCTTCCAGGATGTTGTAAGTTCAGTTGTGAGTAATTGTCTCCACTTGATATTCTTCCATTGTCGTTTCACTGATAAGGCCATAATCATGTGCCTCCTTTAATAAGGCATTTAACGTTTTGAAATCTGTCGGTATTTCATACTTTAAGATAAAGCGACTAAGATCCTCACCGTGTAGTAGTTCAAATAAGGCAAGTTTATCCGTCACCACATTTATTTTGTCAGTTTGTACTGGCACCAAACGCTGGGCAGTAACTAATAGTAGGGTTTGCAATAACTGTTCATTCGTTATACCCAATTCCTTTAGACGTCCAATAACACCAAAGGTATTTTTAGCGTGAACTGTGGCGAGGACTAGGTGACCCGTTAATGCGGCGCGTATCACCATTCTAGCGGTCTGTTCACTACGAATTTCACCAATTAATATAATATCTGGATGATGTCGTAAACTAGCACTTAATAACCGATCATATGTTATGTCTGCCTTTTCATTTACTTCTGTTTGTAAAAATTTAGGTTCTTTAATTTCTATAGGTTCTTCAATCGTAATAATCTGACTCGTCCGTTGCTGATAAGCATTTCTAAGCAACTGATAAATGGTCGTAGTTTTGCCGGATGAAACTGGACCAGAAAATATCATTAAGCCACTTTTACGTCGAATATAGGTATTCAAAACTTGATAGGCTTCATGATTCATCACCGATGTCTCAATAGCTTGAACTACAGCTGTATGAAACACCCGTATAACCAAAGATTCGTGCATCAAATAATTAGATATTGAAGATAACCGGAGTTCAATATTTTGATTATCGATGCTATAAACAATTGCACCATCTTGAGGTACACGACGTTCACCCACATCCATATCAGCCAGATATTTCAGGTAACGAATGATCTGTCCACCTGTATCAAAATCAATCGTCTTTTCTAATTTCAACTGGTAGCCATCCCTTAGAAACACATTGTATGAATTACCATTTGGTAAAATATGAATATCATCACTACGTTTCACTATGGCTAAATGAATCATCGTATCAATAATTTCTTTCACACCACCACCTCCATTTGCTTATTTCCGGTCATATAATTATACGTATAAATTATAAGAAAACGCTATTTTATTTCGATTTATTTTTTTAAAACATGCAAAAAAAAGCTAAATTGAAAATTCTAACGATTTTTGCATATTATGACATGGAATTGGTTTGGGAAATTGTGGTAAATGCTATACTTTAAGTTAGGCCGCAAAAATTGGTACTAAAAAAAGGGAGGGAACTGCAATGGATGAAATTGTTAATCGTTTATACCAAATAGAGGTTTCTGCTATCGATGCTGAAAACACTGTTCAAGATCGTAAACTAGCTTTGAAAAAAGATTTTGATGACCAAAAACAAGCGTTTTTAGAACAAACAGAGACCAACTATAAGGCTAAAATCGAAGCACAGAAAGAATCTTTTAGTAAGGAAGAATACGAAACTACTCGTGATCTTTCAGCTAAATTTTCCCGTAAAATGCAGCGAATTCAAGATATTCTTGACAATGAACATGAGGCTTATGTACAGCGCTTTATGGAAAAAGTAACGAAGCTTGGAGTAGATGAAATTGAATAATTACACTGCAATAGATACTAAAATCCATGCTATGCGGAAGAACTTGTTAACGAAGCAAAAAATTGATGCGCTAACAGATATTCACACGCTACCAGAATTAGTAAACTTGATTATAGAAAACCCTTCATATAAACAAGCTTACGAAGTTTTGCATACAGATGTCACTTCACGTGAAGAAATTGAATTAATGTTAAATTATGGCAATTTCTTTGAATTTTTAAAACTTTATAAATTTGCATCGATTGACCAGCGTGCTTTTCTCAAGCGATATGGAATGTTTTTTGAATCTTGGTTCATAAAACACACTTTGAGAACTGTAGTGAACTATGGTGAAACGAAAGTTATCATGAGTCCAGTAACCCATTATCTCGATGATAAAAGAGGTTTCCAAACGAGTGAATTACTTATGGCCACAGATGTAAAAGCTGTAGTAAACAGTATTTCAGACACTGTATATGGCCCTTTCTTTCAACAATATAATGATTTATTTAAACAAAATGATTATAATCGCTACGCTTTTGAAATTGCGTTTGACCAATTTGTCATCCAATCCATTTGGAAGGCAGGTAAAAAATATTTAGATGGTGAAGCCTTAACCGGATTTAAAAAGCTATATGGTGCCCGCTTTGATATTCTAAATATTTTTACGATATATCGTTTAAAATTCCTATATCAGCTAAGTGATAACGATGTAACAAGTGCCTTGGTAGATGTTAAAAGCCGATTATCTGACGAATATATTGATCGCCTACTTCAGTCTCCTGACATTCGAAATTTTGAAAATGTCGTAGCTGAAATCGGATATGGTGAAATATTTGAACATCTTTCAACGGATGAATCACTACAAAGCTATGAGGAAGAATTCTTGACTGCTTTGCAACATCACTTTGCAATCCGAGCGCCAAAATCCATGTTTTCGATTTTCAACTATTTAGAAGATAGTCGTCACGCATTAGTTGCCTTGGAAGAATTAACTGAAAAAATTGCATATAAAAATATCTCACCTATAGAAAGGAGTTTTAATCAATGATAACTGAAATGCGCTTGGTTAATATCACTGGTCCTCGTGACGATATTGACCGGATGGCTGATAAATATTTGACTCGCTATCCAATTCATCTAGAGAACGCGTTGAAAGAGTTGTCAGAGATTCGAACACTTCGTCCCTATACAAGTCCAAACCCTTATGAACCTTGGGAAGAACGAATTGATAACTTATTAGATTACACAAATGTAGAGCATGGCAAAAATATCCATCTTGATAAACCATTTACTTTTGAAAATGCACAAACCCTTGTAAAAGACGTTGAAAACAGCTTAGAAAAAGAACGTCAAGAAATTGCTAAGGTCCAAGCAGAGTATAATGATGCAAATGAAAAATTTCATATGTTTCTACCCTTTCAATCTATTGATTTTTCAATAGATAAAATTTACCAAATGCAACATATAAAATTCCGATTCGGTCGTTTTACTCGTGAAAATTACCGTAAATTTGAAAAATATGTAAATGGCATGGTACCAGCAATTTTTGTTAAGAGTGAAGAAACTGAAAAATATGTTTATGGTGTCTATTTCACACCTGTTGAAGCAAGACAACGTGTAGATGCTTTATTCTTCTCACTTGCTTGGGAACGTATTTACTTAGCAAATGAATCCGGTAGTTTCAGAGAGATTACAGCAAAATATCGACACTTGGTTGAAGAAACTGAAAGCAGACTAATTACCTTAAAACGAAAAATGCGTGCTTTAGTTACTCCGGTCGCACCTGATTTATTAGCTGCTAAAAGCCGTTTACTAGATCTTTCCCAAGCTTTTGGGGTGCGTAAATTTGCTGCTATTACGCGTGAAGAATTTGCACAAAAAGAAACGCGTTATTTATTAATCGGTTGGATGTCTGAAGATGATGCAAATAGTCTTCGTCAAGATGTCAAAGATGATCCAAATGTGACAATGTACATTGAGGACAAAGATGACAATCAACATTTAAATCCACCCACAAAAATGAAAAACAACTTCCTTATCCGCCCTTTTGAATTATTAACCAAAATGTATGGTGTTCCCAATTACCGCGAAATTGATCCAACTACTATCGTAGGTATTTCATACTCATTACTTTTTGGTGCAATGTTTGGGGACGTAGGTCAAGGTTTACTATTATTCCTTATCGGTTTGGTTGGTTTCTTTAATAAGAAACTTCGCCCAATCGGGATGTTAGCCCCAATTGGTGTCAGTTCGACGATTTTCGGTTTTCTATACGGTTCTGTTTTTGGCTTTGAAGAAGTCATTCCGTCTTTATGGTTACACCCGATGACGCATATGACAGATGTACCTTTCTTTGGTAGTTTGAATACCGTCTTTATCGTTGCTGTATCATTTGGGATGTTCCTGATTCTTGCAACTATGGTGATGAATATCGTCCAACGTTTTAACGCTGGCGAAAAATGGGAAGCCATATTTGATAAGAACGGAATTGCCGGTTTTATTTTCTATTTTGTACTTGTATTCATGTTAGTACTATATATGTCTGGACACACAATTCCAGCAATTGGTTTACTCGTATTCATCTTAGCAATTTCATTAATCACAATTGCTTTCAAAGAAGAAATCATTGCTAAACTTGAACATCATACTGAAGAACATGGTGACAATGTTGTTATCAAAGGCTTATCAATCTTCTTCGAAACTTTTGAAACACTTTTAACTTATTTCTCAAACTCAATTTCCTTTGTCCGTGTAGGGGCATTTGCGATTTCGCATGGGGCTATGATGAGTGTTGTGCTAATGTTTGCAGGAGCAGAAAATGGTGGAAATATCAATTGGTTAGTTATCATCTTAGGTAACTTATTCATCACTGGTTTTGAAGGTTTAGTCGTTGCAATTCAAGTGTTACGTCTTGAATTTTATGAAATCTTCAGTCACTTCTATCGCGGTGACGGTATTGAATTTAAAAATATTTGGATTAAAGATTAGGGGAGAAAATAAAAATGAATACAGAATTATTAATTAAATTAACTATGGTTGCTACTTTCGTATTAGGCTTCGTTTTACCATTCGGCTACTTTTACAAAGGTCAAAAAACAAAAGATCGTTACAAAAAAACATTAACAACGAACATCGTTTTTGTTGTTGCTGGTATTTTAATTGCTATCGTCTTAGCTTATAACCCACAAGTTGCATTAGCAACAACTGGTGAAGCTGCAACAACTGCTGCTGCTTCTGCTGGTTTGGCAACAGGTTTAGGCTACATTGCTGCTGCATTATCTACAGGTCTTTCTTGTGTGGGTGGTGGTATCGCCGTTGCTTCTGCTGCATCAGCTGCCTTAGGTGCTATTTCAGAAGATGGTTCAATCTTTGGTCGTTCATTAATCTTTGTTGGTTTGGCTGAAGGTGTTGCGCTTTACGGTTTAATCATCTCATTCATGATTTTAGGTCAACTATAATGAAAACATACGTAATCTGCGATAATTTAGATACTTTGACTGGATTGCGACTTGTAGGAATTGAAGGCGAAATTGTTGGCAGTAATCAAGAGTTTATGGAAGCTTTTAACAAAGTACTAGCTGATAAAAGTATCGGTATTCTCTTCATTTCTCCTTCCCTTATAGATAGTAATCAAGATGCGGTAAACGAGGTACGCTTTAATCGCTCTACCCCGCTTATCACCACAGTTCAAGGTGCGCATGAATATCAAAATGCTACCAATACTATTGCTGAAACAATTCAACATGCAATCGGTATACAATTATAGAATGGGAGTTTAAGCAATGGATTTAGAAGATAAATTTGCTTATTTTGAAACGCAAGTGAACAAACAAGTGCAAGACGTGATTGATGAACAAGTGAATCAATATAAAGCTACTTTGCAAAAAGACTACAATGAATACAAACAGGCGATTCAACGTGAATACGATGCAAAATATGACAACGCACAAAAAGAGTTGCGTAAAGAATTTAACAAACATATTTCTCAAAGCCAAATTAATCAACAAAGAGAATTATATGTTCAAGAAGAAAAATTGAAAAAGTCCCTTTTCACTGAATTTAATGCTTCATTACAAAACTATATGCAAACACCAGCATATAAAGACCAACTAATTACAATGATTCAAAATGTTAAACGATTTGCAGATCAAACAGATGAAGAATTTGTTGTGTATATCAACCAAACTGATGCAGAACTTCTAGACTTCTGTCGTGCAGAAACAAGTGCTAATGTACAAATTTCTGACCGTGACTTTATTGGTGGCACACGTGGTGTACTGAAAGAACGTCAAATCTTAATTGATTATTCATTCTCCACCCTATTAAGTCACGTTGAAGAAGAATTTACAATCAAGGAGGTTGATGACTAGAATGACAAATGAAAATTTAATTTACGCAATTTCAGGCCCTATCGTTAAAATCTCTGGTCCAACTGACTTATCCATGCAAGAGATGGTACACGTAGGTGAAGATAAACTTGTTGGAGAAGTTATTTCTATCAACGAAAAAGAAACAACTATCCAAGTTTATGAAGAAACTGCAGGTTTAAAACCAGGTGAAAAAGTATATGGTACTGCCATGCCAATTAAAGTTCAATTAGGCCCCGGTTTAATCAATAATATCTACGATGGTATTGAACGTCCGCTAGTTGAAATTGAGAAAAAATCCGGCTACATGATTAAACGTGGTGTCCAAGTAGACTCATTAAATAAAGAAAAATTATGGCATGTAACCCCTACTGTCGCAGTCGGTGAACAAATTTCTGGTGGTACAATTATCGCTGAAATTCCTGAATCTAATGCCGTTACCCATAAAGTATTAGTACCGCCTACCATTGTTGGTGAAGTAATAGAAGTAGTTACTGAAGGTGACTATACAATTGAAGATGTGCTTGTAAAAGTTCGTCGATTCAACGGTGATATTGAAGAAATCAAAGCCTATCAAGAATGGCCAATTCGTCAAGCTCGACCAGTGGCCTCTCGTTTCGAATCAACTACCCCTTTGGTGACAGGTCAACGTATTATTGATTCTGTATTTCCAATTGCTAAGGGTGGTACAGCAGCTATTCCTGGTGGTTTTGGTACAGGTAAAACAACGATGCAACATCAAATTGCCAAATATGCTGACGCAGATGTTATTGTCTACATCGGTTGTGGTGAACGTGGTAATGAAATGACAGAAGTCCTAGAAGACTTCTCAAAATTAATTGACCCTCGTTCCAATGCACCATTAATGGAACGTACAGTATTGATTGCCAATACATCTAACATGCCTGTAGCAGCACGTGAAGCCTCTATTTATACTGGTTTAACCATTGCTGAATACTACCGTGATATGGGTTATGATGTTGCAATCATGGCAGACTCTACTTCTCGTTGGGCTGAAGCTTTGCGTGAATTATCAGGTCGTCTTGAAGAAATGCCCGCCGAAGAAGGTTTCCCTGCTTATCTAGCTAGTCGTATTGCAACTTTCTATGAACGTGCTGGTTACATGCGTACTTTAAACCAAGGTGAAGGATCAGTATCCATTATTGGTGCCGTTTCACCACAAGGTGGGGACTTCTCTGAACCAGTGACACAAAATACCAAACGTTTTGTTCGTTGTTTCTGGGGATTAGATTCAGAATTAGCCCATAAACGTCACTACCCTGCAATTAACTGGATGAATTCTTATAGTCAATACGTAGATGATTTAGGTGCATGGTATACAGCAAATGTTTCTGAAAAATTCTTAGCAAACCGTGCTGAAATGATGACTATTTTACACGAAGAAGATCAATTAATGGAAGTTGTTAAATTGATTGGTTCAGATGTTTTACCAGATCATCAAAAACTTGTATTACAAACTGCTCGTGTCTTCCGTGAAGGTTTCTTACAACAAAATACCTTCCATAAAGTTGACTCTGCTGTACCTATGGCTAAACAAGAAAAGATGATGGATGTCATTTTATACTTACACCATCGTGCCAAATCATTGATTCAATGGGGTATGCCAATGTCTTATGTTAATAAATCATCTATTTTTACTGATGTTATTAATATGAAATATAATACATCTAATGATAATATCGATGATTTTGATCACTACTTTGAAGATATAGATGCATTCTACGATAAAGCAATGCAAGAAAACGGTTAATAAGGGGGAAATATAATGGCAATAGAATATTTAGGACTAAATTCCATTAACGGCCCTTTAGTTGTTATTGATGGTGTTCGCGGTGCTGCTTACAACGATATCGTAAAATTTCGTGTAAATGGTACTGATGAAAAATTAGGACAAATTATTTCAATGGAAGGCGAAAAAGCAGTTGTGCAAGTATTTGATTCAACTACTTCAATGTCTTTAGACAATACCCATACACAATTTACTGGTCATGGTTTAGAAATCGAATTATCGCCTGCAATTCAAGGACGTGTCTTCGACGGCATTGGGCAACCAATCGATAATTTAGGTGCCATTCACTCTGATATCAAACGTGATGTCAATGGTGCACCATTGAATCCTGTATCACGTGTTTATCCTCGTGACTACATTGAAACAGGTTTCTCTTCAATTGATAGTTTAATGACGCTAATTCGTGGTCAAAAATTACCAATTTTCTCTGGTGACGGTATGAGTCATAATCAAGTTGCTGCTCAAATTGTAAAACAAGCTAAATTGGGTGAAAACTCTGATGAAGAATTTGCTGTTGTTTTTGCAGCAATGGGTGTAAAACATGATATCGCCGATTATTTCAGACGTTCATTTGAAGAATCTGGTGCGATGGATCACGTTACAATGTTTGTGAATACAGCTGATGATCCTGTAATGGAGCGTTTGATTACACCTCGTGTTGCGCTTACAACTGCTGAATATTTAGCATATGACTTGGGCAAACACGTTTTAGTAGTCTTAACGGATATGACTTCATTCTGTGAAGCGTTGCGTGAAGTTTCTTCTGCAAAACAAGAAATCCCTTCTCGTAAAGGTTATCCAGGATACTTATATTCTGAATTAGCTACAATTTATGAACGCGCCGGTATTGTAAAAGGTAAACCTGGTTCTGTTACGCAAATTCCAATCTTAACCATGCCAAATGATGATATCACGCATCCAATTCCTGACCTTACAGGATATATTACTGAAGGACAAATCGTTTTAGACCGTTCATTAGAAGGTAAAAATGTCTATCCTCCAGTTGGTATCTTACCTTCCCTTTCTCGTTTAATGAAAGATGGTATTGGTGATGGGTACACACGTGATGACCATTCAGATGTTGCTAACCAATTATTTGCTTCCTATTCTGGTGCTAACGAAGCTAAATCACTAGCCTCTGTAATCGGTGAAGAAGAACTTTCGGATATTGACAAATTATATCTAAAATTTGGTGAATTATTTGAACAACATTTTGTTGGACAAGGTCAAGATGAAACACGTACCATCCAAGAATCTTTGGATTTAGGTTGGCAATTATTAGGTATCTTCCCACGTGAAGAACTTACGCGTATGGATACCGAAATTTTGGCCAAATATTACAAATCAACTGCAGATGAAGTTTTAAACCAAAATAACGCTGAAAATCCCCTAGTCTAAGGTGGTGACTCTTAATGGATATTAATAATACCCCTACTAAAGGGAATTTGATGCAAATCAAAAAGACATTAGATCTTTCACGTAATGGTTATCAATTAATGGACCGTAAACGTATCATTTTGATGAACGAATTGGTCACACTATTAAGTCGGGCTTCTGGTCTTCAAGATGATTTGAAAGAAGCATATGCAATTGCTTATCAAAAATTGGCCATTGCAGCCTATGAAAATGGTATGTTAAGTACACATGAAGCTGCAACAAATGTTGACCCAGATGATGGTGTCAAATTACGTGTGCGCAGTGTGATGGGTTCGGAAGTACCGGAAGTATCATATACAGCAAGAGCCATGAAACCTTCATATTCTTTCTATGATAATACCGTTGCTACGGATGAAGCGCGTTTAGCTTTTCGCAAAGTAAAAGAATTATTGATTCAAATTGCTGAAGTCGAAAATGCAGCGTATCGTTTAGCAAATAATATGCAAAAAACCCAAAAACGGGTAAATGCGCTTCAAAATGTGACAATTCCACAATTAGAAGATGCGAACAAATCAATTTCTTCTGCACTTGAAGAAAAAGAACGTGAAGAATTTACACGCTTAAAAGTTGTAAAACGTATTTTGAACAGCAAATAATCCATATACCAAAAGACCTGAGATTGATGTCTCAGGTCTTTTTCTTATCCATAAATAAAAACGAGGCTGGGACAAAAGATTAAAATCGTAGATTTTTCGTCTTTACAGTGTACGTTCCTTGTGAGCCGTGGAACCATTGAAAGCCAAGGTCTTTCAATTTGAAATCGAGCCAAGGTCTCGATTTCATCCTCTGTCACGGCTAAGGAACTACACTTTCAGTCCTTTAACCTGTTCCCATGATATATTTCAATCAAAATTTATAAGAATTTTT
>NZ_NEEY01000001.1 GCF_002252085.1 Aerococcus sp. 1KP-2016 | reverse complement strand
GAAGGATATCGTCGAAAAAAAGAGAAAAGCTAAAATGGGCTGAAATCCTGACTGGAAGAAGAAGAGCTTTCCAGAGATAAATCCTTTTCAATTTCATAATATACTTCGAAATAGTTTAAATCACGATCTTATTAGATATGTTGATGATATACCGTATAATAGAGCATTTTTCTTTAGTGCAGGCAGCAGTACAAATTTTGATTTAGATTTTAATATTCCTATTTTTTTTCATGCGCAAACGGATGGCAAAGATGGGCTTTTTCAAGAATACGGCTTCCTAGTTACTTCAACAGAAGTGATTGTAAAAAAACCAATTACTATAAGGGATGAGAATAGTAAAAACATTAAAGATGTAAAAGCTGAATATCTCCCTTTTGCTAATATCTATAAAACTGATTTAATCTTGGAAAGTAGTAGAGGAAAGTTATATGTTTTTTATGCAGATGGGACGAAAAGAATGATTTCAATTGCTCCAGCAGAGGCAGAATTCTTACAGGCAGTGTTTGATATTGCAATTGAAGTTGGATGGACACATCAAGTTGAACAAATAATAGCAAGTTCTATACCAAATGAAGTAGATATTGAGCAAGTTGCTTTTTCAACTGAAGAAATTTCGGAAGCTTGGGAAAAGTCAGAGGCTGTTTTTAATAAGGAAAATGATATTCAAGAAAAGAATAATCAGGTTAAAAATATTGGTGCATTCGCAAATTTTAATCCTATACAAACTGAACTTGGTCAAAATCAAATTAATGACCGATTTGGTTCCGGTCAGGGGCATGGACATGTAGGTGAGCAAGCAGGTGATGTGTTTGATAAGTTACAATTAAGAGATGCACAAAAATTGGGTGCTAGTCATGAAAAACATGGTGCTGATAGGGTCGTAAATAATGAAAATATTCAAACTAAATTTGGCCGTACTTCAGGAAAAACAATCGGGCAATTTTTTGATAATGGAGTAGCAATTTATAAAAATCCAGATGGTTCAATGATGACATTAGAAGTTCCAAAAGACCAATATGATGATGTTGTCAAATTAATGGCTAAAAGAATCAAAAATGGTCAAGTACCAAATGAATCAAATCCTGCAAATGCTGCAAAATATGTTAAGAAAAGCCCGTTAACTTATGAACAAGCGCAGATTGCTACAAAATCGATATTTGATAGGAATTCTACAATTAAAGTGAGAGATGAATATGGTAATATTGTTACTAAAAATGTCACATTTGCGGAGAAATTGTTTTATTCAGCTGGCTTAGATTTTCTTACTGGCGCAACAGCATCAATGCCTGTTGGTTTAGTATCGGGTGTATGGGTATATTGTAATACTAGGAGTCAGGGGAAAGAACCTCAAGATGCATTAAAATTAGCAATGATTGCAACCGCTAAACCGGTATTAATTGGTGGAACTATGTACATGTTGTCCTCACAATTTGCAGGTAGTGCAATTGGTAAAAAAACGGGTGAATCTTTTGCAAAAAATATTCTTGGTAAAACACTTACGAATAATCAAAGAACTTCAATGGTGACAAAAGGATCAATGGGCCTAATGACGGCAGCAATTGTTGTTGGACCTGATTTAGTTGATTGCCTCCGAGGTAGAATATCGGTGGAACAATTAATTAAAAATGCTGTTGTCTCAGGTGGTGGCATGGTGGCAGGTGCAATGGCAGGTGCTGCCTTAGGTTCAGTTGTTCCTGGTGTTGGTACTGCGATTGGTACAGTTGTTGGAGGGGCTATGGGTGCTACGGCTACTAAAGCAATTGCTGACGAATTCAAAGTTGATGACAGTGTAATGATGATGCAAATTGCTAAAGAAGAATTTATTGAAACGGTTATGGTTACACCGTTATCACAAGAAGAATTTGAACAAATTTTAGAGAAAACATTTATACACAAACAATTTGCAAGCAAATTAAAGGATATGTTTGCTAGTGGAGAACCTAAAGAATATATACATAAAGAATTTTTGGATTTGGTTACTGAAGAATTCAGTAAACGAGAGTTACCAGATGAATCAGAAATTGTAGAAATGATGATGGTTCAAAAAGAATTATTTGGATTAGCTAGCTAAATTATGACATGTAAGGGTAGCAATTTAAAGTCGCTACTTTTTTATTGGAGGTATTATTTAAAGGAAAGTGACTGGGACAAAAGCCGATAAAAAAGACGAGAACAATTCATTAAGAAATGTTCTCGTCTTTTGTTATTTATATAAGATTAAAGGACTGAAAGTGTAGTTCCTATGCCGTGAAGAAGGATGAAATCGAGACCTTGGCTCGATTTCAAATTGAAAGATCTTGGCTTTCAATGGTCCCACGGCTATAAGGAACGTACACAGGAAGGACGAAAATCGAAGATTTTATACTTTTGTACCAGCCACTTTATTCATATCCACTTATTCATTTGAAAAGTTAGCGATGGTGAGTTGTTTCATTAACGGTGTTTTCTTAAATTGGTGTTCGTCGATGTCTTCCAGAATTTGGCGCAATAGGTGAATCCCTTCGAGGATGTGGTCGCCTTTGTTGAGCATGATACACTCGGCGCGGGAACCCATCGTAACGTCGGAAATTTCAGCTCGTGAAGGCACACCCGATTGGACTAGTGATTCCAAGACTTGGGTTGCCCAGATCACTGGAATTTGCGCTGCTTCACAGAACCATAGGATTTCTTCTTGGACAACGGACAATCTGAGGTAGCCGACTTCGACAGCCAAATCACCGCGCGCAATCATGATTGCAGTTGGACGATAGCGGTTGGCTTCAATGATAATGTTGATGAGGTTCTCAAATCCGGACACAGTTTCCAATTTAATGGTCGCCAATTTCCCAGCTTGGTCAGGATTCGCAGCTTCCTTCTCTGCCATTACGCGATTGATTTCCTTGACGTCATTGACATCGTGGACAAATGAAAAGCCTATCACGTCCGCAGCGGCCATCGAAAAATCGAGGTCCTCAATGTCCTTATCCGTTAAGACAGGAATATTTAGTTGGCGGTCCGGGAAATTAATCCCCTTGGTCGCTTTCACCTTTTTCCCATTCACAGCCATCTGCGTAATTTTAATCTTCACGCCCTCAGGATAGTGCTTGGCCACTTTGCCCAAAATTTTCCCGTCATCCAGCGACACTGCCTCATCGACCTGCAAGTCCTGAATGATATCCGGAATCGGGCATGATAAGACGATTTCCGCCCCATAAAAATCGTGTAGCGTTGTTTCACTTGTTAAAAAGAAGGAATCTCCTTCAAAAAGTTTTGGATTCTGTAAAGTAGTGTACATGGCCTGGATACGGACTTTCGGCCCAGCAATGTCTGTGAAGATTTTGACATCTTGCTGATGCTTGGCACTAGCGGCCTTGATATTATCGACCATTTGTCCCCAAACACTGGCATCATCGTGGGCACAGTTAATGCGCGCAACGTTCATGCCATCTTGGACCATGCTTTCCACCAATTCGGGGTCAGTCGATGCTTCGTGAGGCATGGTTACCATGATGCGCGAGTAGCGGTTTTGCGGACTCGGTCCAAAGAAGGTGGACGTCAGCTGATCAAGTGTAGAGCCCTGTCCTTGTAGGGATTTGGTCAAGAGCTCAGGTGCCGTCAACTCGTCCGTAGTGCCTGCACTTTTTCCCAATTGATAAATGACTAAGTCAAGAGTTGGGAGGACTTGGCCTTCTAGGCGTCCGAGTGAGGACAGGCCGACGTTGCCTAGTTGGACTTGGAGGTCCCGGATGTCGCGTCGGCGTAGGGCGACGTAGTAGGCAAAGTTCAGGGCTGCGGCTTTGAAATCAGGCGCAGGGTGTCTGGTTGCCATGAGTCGTAGATGTCTTGGCCTTCTTGGTAGACGGCTTCGCGAAGTTGGGTCACCTGTTCATAGAGATTCTGATAGATTTCATTGAGATTTGGCTGTTCATTTGTCATACTGTCTAACCACCTTTGTGTGTTTTGGAAAACGTTTTCTTTATCTATTTTCATTATAAAGGCAATCTGGTCTAATGACAAATTCTTATCGGTATTCGCATTTACAGGCGTGTACTAAACTGAATGTAGTCAGTATTTAGAGGAGGACAAGATGGATATTCAAGAAGTAAGCGAAAAATCAATGGAAATCAGAAATTTATACCACGCCTTAGAGGAAAAACACCACGGGTCTAAATGGTCAGTGGAAGAGGATGCCTTAGCATTCTTGACGGATGCAGGACTAGTTGGCCGCTGGACTATGGATCATGAAGGCAGATGGCCAAGTAGTGATGCGGATATGTTGCCTGCGAAAATTGGGGAAACAGTCTGGTGGTTAGCAGTACTTGCAGACCGTATGGACTTGGATTTTGAAGCATGTGTAGCCGATTTTTTGAACGGCCGCCTAGATGCGATGAAGCAGTAATTCTTAGTTGGAAGAATGGCAGTTGGTCAGTCTTTTTTATTTAGCAATTTTTGTCATTAAGCGCTTTCAAATATTTGGAACCGTGTTAAAATAAATGTATTAAAATAGGGGAGGTTTTTTATATTATGGTAGATCATTATTTAGACCCAGACTGCGGCTATTGCCAAGCACAAGCACATCCGGATGAAAAACATGTCGGTGATTTTGGTTACTTAGTTGGCGAATTACCAAACTCTGTCGTGGTTATTTTCAATGAACAATCACATCCAGGTCGCGTCATTGTTGCAAACAAAAAACACGTCAGCGAGATGGTAGATTTAACGGATGACGAACGCAATGCCTATTTTGCGGAAGTAAATCAAGTGGCAAAAGCATTGCATAAATTGTTCAATCCTGACAAAATCAATTACGGTGCTTATGGCGATGGTGGGTCTCATTTACACTTCCATCTTGTACCAAAATATGAAGGCCAAGCAGAGTGGGGCAAACCATTCGCAATGAATCCTGGCGTGACACATTTAGCTGGCGACGAAGCCTATGAAAAAGTTGCCAGTGACTTACGTGCAGAATTAGGCATTTAATCCTTCTAGGCGCAGTATTCTTTTTTACAAAAATCTATCAATTTATTGTTTACAAAAATGATTCTGTGTGCTACAATTATTCAGGTGTTCTTTGAACGCTTAACTTTATGATATTCCGCTGTGACTAGATAGTCATATGAGTGTTGTTGGAAGGAGAGAATCTTAATGAGTAATTTAATTGATCAAATCACTGCTGAACAACTACGTACTGATATCCCAGACTTCCGTCCTGGTGACACTGTCCGCGTACATGCGAAAGTTGTCGAAGGTGAACGTGAACGTATCCAGTTATTCGATGGTGTTGTAATCCAACGTCGTGGTGCTGGTATCAGCGAAACTTATACAGTTCGTAAAATTTCAAATGGTGTTGGTGTTGAACGTACTTTCCCAGTACACACTCCACGTGTAGCCAAAATTGAAGTATTACGTCAAGGTAAAGTTCGTCGTGCGAAATTGTTCTACTTACGTGACTTACATGGTAAGGCAGCACGTATCCCAGAACGTCGTCGTAAACAAAAATAATCGCTACTACAGTAGCTATACAATTAACACCCAGGTCTTGTATTTATACAAGTTCCTGGGTGTTTTTTTTTGTGTTTTTATAAATAAATATAACTTTATTCAATAGTTTTTCTATCAGAGGTTATTCGTTCACTGGTGACTTCATTGAATGCATAATATATATTTTCGAAATCTTGCTTGTTGGGCATATTTTCAATATAAATCAATCTAGAACTCTGAACCTTAGTAGGGAAATCAGTTATGATAATATCCATTTTATTTTGTAAAAGAAAATGGATATCAGGATTCATTAGCTGGCAAGGACTAATAATGACACTTTGTGGTAAGTGTAAACGGAGAACGTCACTTATCATTTCAGCACTATTATCAGATTGTATACTAAATACACCTATTGTAACAGGATAAGCTTCTTTTAATAATTGTGGCATCAAATTTTTCCATTGTGATATTACTACATAGACAACAACATATTTTTCTGTTTCATCAAGAAACATGTCGAATGTTTTAAAATGTTTTATCAATAATTGATTAATAGCATCTACAAATTGGGGCGCAATTTTTTGAACATCTTCAATGAAATTTTTATTTTTATCGTAGAGAATAGAAATGGTAAATGGACGATAATTCACTAAATTGATTGCGTTCATAATAGCTAAGATGAGTTCGTTAGTGTTAATTAATTCCAAATGAAATGTCCGTTGAATATTTGTGATACCGGTTATTAATTGGATAAATTGGTATGAAGTGTTTTTACTTAAAGACTTATCTTCTCTTAAACAAGTAGTGTCAAATAAAAAATTGAATTCAATTAATGAGTAATAAATCTGTAACCATAATTGTTCGTCAAATTTAGTTTTAAAAGTAGATTCTAGTGTAGTAATTAATGCAGTATTACTTATAAGGTCTTTTAGATATGAAAATTCATTCAATCTACTACTTGTAATTTTGACAGTGTGGCCACCAGATGTTCGAATTAGTTCTAAATATGTTGAAATTTTAAAATTATTAAAATCAGAAAATCCATAAAGAATATCAAAATGATCTCTTAATGGTTGTAATAATTCTATAAAGACTGAATCATCTAAATCTTGAAATGGAAAATTTTTATGATTATATTTTGATGTAAAATATTGATAAAAGTAAGAGCGAATATTTTTTTCATTTCCGATAATTTCGACAGGATTGCTTGAAATATAGATATCATAGTGTTTAAATTTTTGATTGATGATTTTTATCATACGATAAACTGTTGAGACACTTTTGAATATATTATTAGCAAGTTCTTCTACTGACTGCTTGCCTGAAAAAAATATATACTCCAGCATTTGATAATAATCTGAGTACTCTAAAAATTTTTTTGAAAGAGAAAACATGCCCACATTGTGTGGTAATATGATTCGAATTCCCCTAGATGACTGATCAATTTTTACCATATCAAAAAACTCTTGAAAATAGGCAATATCCTTACGCAACACCCGCTCAGATACACCTAAATCTTCAGCAATTTCAGTAATTTTTCTCCACCCACCTTGACGCACTAGCAATTCTAAAAAATCAAATCTTCTTTGTTCAGTAGTTGTTAATAAATTTTCCATCCCAAAAGTCCTCATTCCAAAGTTTACATATAACTCGTTCTTTCTAAAAAAAAAAAAGAAAAATTAACTGGATTATAAATAAAAAGTTTAATGTTTTCAATGTCAATATTGGAAATCAAAAAACTATTATTGATAAATCACACGAAAATATACTTTTTAGTGTATCGATATTTGAAAATAATTTTACACTATTTACACGTTGTTATCAAAGTGTTCCAAACATACTCTTTTTTAACACAATATTTACCTTTAATTAATATATAATCCTTTTAGTGAAAATGTTTATGAATTGCGAGGTGAATCTTAGAGAAAAAATGGAAAAGATAAAGAACTTGGTAAGAATGATACGTGGTGAGCCAATGAAGATTACAAATGTTTTCTTAATCGTTCTACTTATATTGCAACTCACATTGCCTATTATGCTCAGCACGGAAGTAAAGAATGTATTTGCTCAGGAACAAACTAGCAATGGACAAGCTTTCGATAGCAATATTGATCAAGCGCAAATAGTTAGTGATCAAGAAACAATTAGTAGTCAATTCGTAGGTGATTTGTCATCATCCAGTCAAGAAATTTCAAGTAATCAAGTTGATACCAACATAATTGATTCGGAAATTGAAAATTCAAACTCTGTAATAACAAACTCAGAAAGTAATAACCAGAGTACCAATGTGGAGTCATCTTCATCGTCTGAAGTTAATAGTGAGGTTGAGTCAGTTGAATCGGTTGAAAATGAAGTGTCTTCAGAAGAATCTTCTATTCTTTCGGATGAAAGTGGTAATGAGAAGGATACAGTAGACGTTAAGCTAAGTTACGAATATGAAGGCAATTTGGTTGAGGTCAGTGGTAAAGCTGATGTTTTGCCAAAAGATGCCAGCATAAAAGTTCGTTCAGTTACGAAAGCAAAAGTGGATGAACTGATTAATCAAATTTCGTCAAGCGAAGAACCTTCATATGATACCTTTATTATATTTGATATAACAATTTACGATAAAAATGGAGAAGAAATCCAGCCAAATGGATCAGTTAGCGTCAATATTAATGGGTTAGATAGTATAAAACCAGATACTGAAGCTACGGTATATCATGTTGATGAGAATGAATCAAATGTGGAAACTTTTGATACGCAAACGGCCGAAGAAGCTGTCACTTTTGAGACAAATCATTTTTCTATTTATGTAGTGGGCGTCGATCAAGACGATACGTATAATAATAGTTCAGATGGACGGTACAAGTTGGCGATAGGTGATACCATCACTTTGGATAACGATACTTTATCTACTTCAAATTGGTCAGCTAGTGGGCAAGGATCAGTATCACTAACAAATGCTGGTGATACAGTAAAGGTTACAGGTTCTGCAGTTGGACCAGTAACTATTACTAATACTTCCCAAAACAGGACTCATAGATTTTACATCCAAGTTACCCCCAATACGGTTGACGAAATAATCCCCGCTACTTCACCTAATCTTGAAAATACGGGTCAAGTTACAGCTAGTAAAACTGCCACTTGGGTGGATTATAAAAATCGTATTGCTAAGATTGACTTAACTGTCCACGGTAACCCAGTAAAACAAGGCTCAGATATTATTTAATCATGGATACATCAGGATCCATGAATACACGGATAGGTACTGCGCAATCTGCCAGCAAACAGTTTATTAATACCTTGTTGGGTAATCAGAACGAATATGGAAATCGTGTTGCCTTTATACCTTTTAGTCATGGGAGTATGGCTGGGGGGAATGACAGTTTGGAAGTTGCATCAGCAACTGCAGGTAGTCATAATTTTACGGATAATGCTACAACCTTAAATAGCTATGTAGATAGTACATTCGCACTAGGAGGAACAAATTATTCAGCTGCTTTGCAGAAGGCAATTAGTTTTAGGGATAGTCGGTCGAGCAGCGAACAAAGTCGTCCGTTGTATGTTGTTTTTATGTCAGATGGGGCGCCAGGTTCAAATGGGCAAGCGATTAGTGATCCTAATTGGAATGGTAGTGCCCAAGCAACGGCTTTAAAAAATGCTGGTGCAATCATTTATACGCTAGGAATTCAGGTTTCTGGTACAGCACCACAAGCACTGACAAATATTTCTAGTTCAGTTAATGGTCAACCTTTATATAACAGCGTGACAAATCTGAATGATATCAGTAAAGTGTTACAAGAAATTGCCGGTAAAATTCATTTAGCCGGTACAAATGCTAGTTTCACAGACTATATTTCAGATAATTACGAGTTTTATAGTGCGGGTTCCTATATTAGTGATGGTACTTATAACAGTACCAATCGTTCAGTAAATATCCCAATTGTTGGTGATATTACGCAAGAAACAAAACAGTACAAAATATATGTTCAACTAAAAGACGATTTATGGCTTACTGACCAAACATATGATACCAATATAGATATTCATCTTGACTATGATGATGTTAATAAGGTTTCACAACAACTTCAAAAAGATGAAATTGGTAATCCGTCACTTAGTGTTACTTATGGGACCATTGGTATCAAATATGTGCTTGTAGATAAAGATGGAAATTACATCAACCAAAATGGGGAAGTGGTAGATTATCAAAACCGGGTGTTTGTGGGTAGCCAAGATCCTATGCTATATCACATGGTCAATGGAACCAATCACTTAGAGGTGTATGGTGATCCCGTTTATCAAGTACCTGCAGATCCGCCAGAAAATTATGCCTTGTATAGTGGTGAAAATGATCCAAAAGCTGTTACTTTAACAAATGATCAAAAAAATCAAATCGTTGAATTTAAAGTAATGATTCCAGAACCAGACCCTATTGACTTTATTTTTACAAAAGTAGATGAAGAAGGACGAGACCTGGTAGGTGCATCATTTACACTTGAAAAATTGTAGATGATGGGTCAAAAACAGAAATTGTTGTTAATTCAGGTAGTGGGGCACTATTTTCATATAAAGACTTGACAACTGGACGTTACAGACTTACTGAAAAACAAGCACCATCTGGATACAGCTACCGCTATCAAACACTTGGAACTTTGATATTTCAAAAAATGCAGATAATCAATTGGTTATCGATTTTGATGGCCAGGGTCTAGAACCTGATCCGGATGCATCTAATCAGTATATTGTAAAGAATGTAAAACAAGATGCATTTCCGCAAACAGGTGGATTAGGTACACTGCCATTTCTAAGTGTAGGTTTGTTAATTATAGGTATAAGTATAGGTTTGTATCAAAAAAAAAGTGGGTAGAGAAAAGAATGGAGAAAATAATGAGTAAAAATAAATTGAAACAATTCATTGGAATCATGTTCCTAACAGTAATTGCTTTTTTTGGGATTGCAGGTAATAATTCTGCGGTTCAGGCGACTTCAGAAGCAAACTTTATGACAACAGTTAATATACATAAAATTGAAACAAGTGCCACACCTAAAGATTTGACAGCTGATGAACTTGAAAATGGTATTTCAGATTTAACTGAATGGTTTGGGGAAGGTGCAAAACCTCTTCAAGGTGTACAATTTTATATCTATTCGGTTACTCAACAACAGTACCAAAATATGACAGCTGCTTCAGCTAGCTATGACACTGAGGAAGAAGTTGAAGCATATGTTGGTGCAGAAGCTACTCGAGTTTCAACAGATGCGACAGATGGTGAAGGAGTAACAAGTGTCGACTTAGGAGAGGGATATTACTGGGTAATTGAACAACCTTTAACAACAGTTGCTTCTTCTACAGCCGTGCCTTTTGGCTTGACTTTACCTTATACCAATTCAGTTGGGACAGCAAATTTAGAAACTATCAACGTGTATCCTAAAAATACGCTTGAAGCAACTCCAACGGTATCGAAGGCACTTGATCCAGAAACAACTATTGAGGGATCACAATATATTGGGCAAGAATTTGCTTGGACAGTGACGAGTGATGTTCCAAATGGGATTGAAGAATACACCAAATATAAATTTACAGATGTTCTAGACCAAGCATTGGATTATGTTCGTGTAGATATGGTATCTCCCCAAGGTTTAACAAAAGATGTTGATTATACAGTATCTTATAATAATCATACTGTAACGGTTGAATTTACTTTAACTGGTATTGGAAAACTAGAAGATACAGATATAATCGAATTTGATGTAGTAACTAAAATGAATAATAAAGCAGTTCCAGGTACATCAATTAAGAATAATGTTACATTAACTTATGAAACACCACATACTGATGGTCCAGTGGATGAGCCAAATGAAGAGGAACCTGAAGTATTTACTGGCGGACATGACTTTAAGAAAACAATTGACACAACTGATGGTGAAGGACTAGCAAAAGCGGAATTTGTTATTCAAAATTCAAAAGGTGAATATATCATTCAAGACGCAACGACTAAAGCAGTCACATTTACTGGATCAATCGATGATGCTACACGATTTATTTCTGGTGTAGATGGTACCTTTGCGGTGGATGGTTTAGCATTTGGTGATTATACGTTAGTTGAAACGAAAGCACCTTCAGGATATGCATTACCGACAAATCCAGACACAGCATTTACGGTAACTAAAACATCTCATACTGAAGTGGCAACAATCGTCAACAAAGCAATCACTATCCCACAAACAGGTGGTATGGGTACAATTCTATTCACTGTTGTTGGTTTAGCTTTAATGATTTTTGCAGTTGTTTACTACAAAAAAACGAATCAAGCATAATTTGTTAACTTAATGCAACGTTGAATTAGCCAAGGAGTTAAGACCTAATGAATGGGCTTAACTCCTTTTCATATGTATCTTGATTATAGAAAGGGGCGGAAAATGTCAAAGACAAATCAACATACGAAAAAGAAATCACCAGTGTTTATTATTTTGATTTTTTTCATAGGTTTTTCCATCCTGATGTATCCCCTTGTATCCCGTATTTACTATAACTATCGGGGCAATGAAGAGGTAGCTTCATTCCAAGAAGGAGTTAAGGATTTATCTGATGAAAAAGTTCAAGAAAAACTAGATTTAGGTTATGCCTATAACAGTGCTATTGTCTCCAATGTCATGGCACCCGTGGGCGATCCTTATTCAAATGAAGAAAAAGAAGAAGGCGTGGCAGCCTATGCACGAATGATTGAAGTAAACGAAAAAATTGGTGTCGTGAATATTCCTGATATAGATGTATCGTTGCCCATTTATGCCGGAACAAATGAATCCGTGCTTCAAAAAGGCGCCGGACATTTAGAAGGAACTTCTTTGCCAATTGGTGGGTTAAATACACATAGCGTGATTACAGCTCATCGGGGGTTACCTGAAAATAAGTTGTTTACTGATTTAGATAAAATGGAAATGGGCGATTTGTTTTATGTAGAAACTATCGCAGGTAAATTAGCTTATAAAGTTACAAATATTCAAGTAATTGATCCGAGCGAGATTGGTACTTTAGCGATTCAAGAAAACAAGGATTTAGTCACACTACTTACTTGTACACCCTATATGATTAATACACATAGACTCCTAGTTACGGGAGAACGGACTGAGATGCCAGTTGAAGCTATTGAAGATATTCAACCTTCAATGTTAGAACAATGGCTGAATATTATTACGGATTATCGTTGGTTTATTTTATACTTTATTGTTTTTATTATAGTAGTAGTGATAAAAAGAAAAATAAGAGTGTTAAAAAATGAAAAGTAAGAGTGTAGGATTAATCATTTTTATTCTGGGGCTCAGTATCTTTAGCTATCCCTATATATCAAAAAGTTACTACGATTATATATACAGGCAAGAAGTTGAATCAATTGAGGATAGTTTCAGTGATGCAAGTGACTCGGATAATCTATATGCAGAACAAGTTTCATATAATGAAAATGCGATAAGTGAATTAGATGAAATTGAGCAAGCAAATGTAACGTTTAAGGATGATAGCCCAGAAAATCAAGTCGATTTTTCTGATACAAATGTATTAGGAACTATGTCTATACCAGCCATTGATTTGTATTACCCTATTTATGATGGGGCTTCAGATGAAAATCTGTATCAAGGATTGGCTCGTGTCACTGGTACGAGTTATCCAGTTGGTGGCATCAATACTAATGCGGTGATTGCAGGACATAACGGACTTGCGGGAAAAATCTATTTTTCTGATATTGATCAACTCGTTACAGGTGACTTAATTCAAATACAGAATCGTCATGAGAAGCTAACATATGAGGTTTATGATACGGCCATTATTAAACCTGACCAGGTTAGTGCACTAGCTATTATTCCTGGGCAAGACACTTTGACCCTATTAACATGTATTTTTCTACCGGATAGTGTGGACCGATATTTAGTCTATGCACGTCGCATCGAGAACCCAACGGAAGAACGAGAGGGACAAGAAGCACAAGATAATTCTTCTATAGAAGAAAAAAATCCAGAAGATGAAAAAAATCCAAAGCTTGATCAATCATCAATCATCCAACATATTGAATTGTTTGTGCAACGATACGGGTCAATTCTTGTCATTTTAATTACGGGTTCTTTCATGATTTACTGGATTTTTATTCGGGACACAAAGAGGTAAGGTATGCGAAAACAGTTAAATAAAAAAAGTAATGTAATTTTGATGTTAGGTTTATTTTTTGGCATGGCTATTATGTTATATCCTTTGGCTTCACAACTTTATTATGATGCGCAGATAACATCGGTAACTGAGGATTATAGAAATTCACTAGATGAAATCGATATCGACAATGAGATTGATGAACGTGTCAAATTGGCGGAGGCATATAATGAGGCGCTTGACCCAAATTTAAACTGGCAAGATCCATATAGTGAAGAGGAAAGAGAACAAGGTATATCAAGTTATGCAGAAATGTTAGAGGTGCATGAACAAATTGGGATTGTCAATATTCCCAAAATTAATGTGGAGTTGCCAATATATGCTGGGTCAAGTGAGCAAGTCCTACAAAAAGGTGTCGGTCATTTAGAGGGGACGTCGCTGCCTGTTGGTGGTGAGAATACCCACAGTGTATTAACTGCACATCGTGGTTTGCCGGAAGCAAGACTTTTTACCGATTTAGATAAAATGGTCGAAGGAGATATATTCTATGTAGAAACCATGGCAGGTCAGTTATATTATGAAGTCGATCAAATCAAAGTTGTTGAACCAACAGATATAGACGCAGTAAGAATTGAAGAAGGTGAAGACTACGTCACCTTGTTGACCTGTACACCATATATGATTAATTCACATCGATTATTAGTACGTGGGCATCGTATCCCAGCACCAGAAGAAGCTGAAATTGTAGCAGAAGACTCAATTTGGGAAAAAATGTGGCACACCATTCAACCATATTGGCACTATATCGCCTTGATCTTGCTAGTCATCATTATCATCAGCATCGTTATTTGGCGTATAAACCGTAAATAAACAAAACGAATCAACTATTCCAATCATGGGCTATTCCATGGTTGGGATTTTTTTGTTGTCCGGTGATATAATGGAAAGAAATGGAGTAGATCGCTTAACTAGTAGTTGAGGAGGTTGAAGTTTCGTGATTTTAATCAGCATAATTCTTGCAATCCTTTTTATCTATATTGCGATGAATTTATAATTTTGACAAAAGTGTTGGCATAACCATGTGACCAATAAAAAAGCAAAATTTAATCTGCCCATTCTATACCAAAAACAGTTAGAATAAGGGTACGATTGAATACTAAATTTAGAATTGAGGAAAAATATGGATTACTTAACGATTGATGTGGGTGGGACGTATATCAAGTACGGTATTATTGATCACTCTGGTAATTTGCTTCGTGCGGATAAGGTGCCAACACCACAAAATTTGGATGATTTTCTGGTACAAATTTATGACTTGGTTGAGCCTGTGAAATCTGAAATTCAGGGTATTGGGGTTAGTTTACCTGGTAAGGTTGATTCGGATGAAGGTGTGGTCTATTATGGTGGATCCTTACAATTTTTACATGAATTACCTTTAAAAGCGAAGCTTGAAGAGCGTTTTGGTATTACTTGTGAACTTGTCAATGATGGGAAAGCAGCAGCCTTAGCTGAACTTTGGCAAGGAAATTTGAAGGGTGTAACCAACGGGGCAGCCTTAATCTTGGGTACCGGTGTAGGTGGCGGGCTCATCCTTGATGGTAAACTGTATCAAGGTAGCCATTTCCAAGCAGGTGAGTTGAGCTTTATCATTTCAAACCGTACCTTAAGCAATCATGAGGATATGACCGGCTATTCACATTCAGCGGTTGAATTTGTGAAAGCCGCAAGTCGAATTTTAGATTTAGAAGATGAAAATGACGGTATAAGTGTTTTCGCGGCCATCAACGAAGGCAGTAACGAAGAATTAATCACTTTATTCGATAGCTACTGTGAAAAATTGGCGAACCTGATCATTACATTGCAAGCCGTAGTTGATATTTCAACTGTGGTTATCGGTGGTGGTATTAGCCAACAAAATGTCCTAATCGAAAATATTATCAAGCAATATTACAGCGTTCGCGAACGCTTAGGTGTGTTTGGCGATATGCTCGCTAAAATTGATATCTTACCATGTGAATTCCGCAGCGAATCCAACTTACGTGGTGCCTTATACCAATTATTATTAAACATCGATGCAGGCAATCAAACAAAATAATTCAAATAACGAGGCAGTTTTAAAGTGTTCACATAAGCACTTTGAAGCTGCCTTTTTTTGTTGGCGAGATTGCCTCTAAAAGAAATAATAAACAATATGATTATATTCAAAAATTTGAGGACTGAAAGTGTAGTTCCGATGCCGTGAAAGAGGATGAAATCAAGACCTTGGCTCGATTTCAAATCTGGAGACCTTGGCTCCAGATGGTCCCACGGCTATAAGGAACGCACACTGCAAGGACGAAAATCGAAGATTTTTTATTTTTGCTAGCTAGTTGAACGCGCGCTCACATCCTGTGAAGTCGAGTTCGAAAAAGCAACCCTCTGCCCACTTCAGATTAGTTTGCCGATGACTACCGTCATCGTCGGCACTAATCTTCCACCGGTAGCTTTCTGAGCGTCGGCCCTCACATCCTATTTTTTAACACAATAATTATCAATTTTATTGTATTTTGATTACTTATGAGTTGAAAAATGCGAATTTCTGTGCATTTGCCTTTGTTTTTGTGGGCTAAAAAGGTATGATTGTAAAAACTTAGAGTAGTGTCCAACTTTTGGATGCTGTGATGTTTTAAGGAGGTCAAAATGAATATTAAAAAAGCGAGTGAATTGACTGGTGTTTCTGCAGATACGATTCGTTATTATGAACGGGTTGGACTGATTCATCCAATTCAAAGAACAGAAACTGGTATTCGAAATTTTGACGAGGAAGATATTCGATGGATTAATTATGCACGCCATATGCGTCACGCAGGCCTATCGATTGAATCTATGACTAACTATGTTAGCTTATTCCGGGAGGGTGAGCATACGATTCCACAGCGTAAAGAATTGATTCGCCAACAAATGGATGAATTAACAGAAAAAATTGACGCATTAATGGATACAAGAGATCGTTTGGCTTATAAATTAGCCAACTATGAAGAACACTTGCAACCGATTGAAACGTCACTACGTGAAGGGGAACAAGTTTCGCAAGAATCTTAGGGAATTGTGATATAAAATTGCTATCAAGGGTAAGCAGTTTTAATGGAAATGTTGATATAATGGTTTTTTTTGGTTGCCAATGTCAATATTTTTCCAAAAGTTGTAGTTAATGAAATAGTAATTGAATTTTTAGCAGTATATAATTGGCTTCATCAATGAAAATAGCGACAGATCTTACTATGAAACTAGTCTTTGAATGTCTTATGGAGGAGAATTTTATGAAATTAGGAATTGCCGGAACCGGAAAGGTTGTTGCTGAATTTTTACCTTTAGTGGCCGAATTAGAGCATATTGAGGTCACAGCAATCAACTCTACACCTAGAAGTGCACATATTGCAAAGGAACTTCAAGCATCTTATGGAATTGAGGAAGTCTATTCAAACTATATCCAATTCCTTGAAGAAGCAGATATTGATACAGTATATGTTGCGGTAATCAATAATTTACATTATGATTTCGTGAAAGATGCCCTCCAACATGGCAAACACGTCATTTGTGAAAAACCTTTTACCATGTCTCATAAAGAATTACTCGATCTGGAACAATTAGCTTTAGACTATGATTTAGTCTTGGCCGAAGCAATTCCCAACCAATTCCTAGCAAACTATGAAAAAATAATTGAATTATTACCACAATTAGGGGAAATTAAATTAATCGAGTGTAGCTTCTGTAAGTATTCGTCACGTTATGATGCTTTGCTTGCGGGCAATGTCCTACCAGCCTTTGATGCAAAATCGGGTGGTGGTGCCTTGATGGATTTAAATATCTACAATATTCACTTTGTGTTGGGGCTAATGGGATGCCCTAATGAAGTTGACTACTTTCCTAATCTAGAAAAGGGTATAGATACTTCAGGCGTACTCGTTTTAGGATATGAAAATGCTAAGGCAGTTTGTACGGCATCGAAAGCTAGTAACAAACCCAATCGTTCGGTTATTCAAGGAACAAAGGGAACAATCGTGGTGAACGGGTCTACAGGGCGTATTGAATCCTTCGATTTCATGTTGAACGACGGAACGACTGCACACTATGCATTGAACGTTCATCCGCATAAGCTATACGCTGAATTTTCAACGATTGCGTCTTGGATTGACAAGGATGACACGACCTATGCTGAGGAACATTTGGCACATAGTTTGACGGTCATGGACGTAGTGGATCGTGCGATTCAGAGTGCAGGGTTAGCGACGGGTCCTTTCTCTGACCAAAAAATCTTTTAAATAGTCTTTGCTATAGAGGGAAATTCATTTTGATATGGGTTTCCTTTTTTCTTTTACTTGGAACATGTTATCATGAATTGAAGAATGACTCGTAAAGGAGCGATAGTAGTGAGAACTTGGGATAAGATGGTTGGTGGCGTACTTTTAGGTGTTGTGGCTAGTCAGTTAGTGCGGGCGCGTAAGGCAAATATTTCCTATCAAGCCCAAATGGTGGAAGATACCTTGAGTGTCATGAGTGCCGTGTTACCCGGCCAGAAATCAAATTACGACCGACTGTATCGTTTAGCCTATCAAGCAAACGTTGTTCCGTCTGAATTAACCTGGGGCAAGCGAAATTTAGGCTTTGATTATTTAGATGATTTCACGGATACTTTTTTCGTGGAAAAAAATGACACACATGAATCCAATTCATGCAATGAACGCATTATTTTCTATTTAACAGGTGGGGGCTACTGGCTTCGACCAAGCATTTTTCATTTCCATATGGCCAGCAAACTAGCCAACCTCATCTCAGGCAAAGTCGTCATGCCCATGTTTCCCAAAGGCCCGACACATCATATCGTTGAGGCCCACAAAATGATATTATCACGTTACTTATATTTGATTCGCGAAAAAGGTGTTGACCCCAGCCAGATTACGATTGTGGGGGATTCGACGGGTGGGGCTTTAGCAGTCGCCTTCATGCAACAACTGCGGGATTATCAATTGCCATTGCCGCAGTCGGCGATTTTGATTGCGCCTATTCTTGATGGGACCTTGCAAAATGTACTAGTAGAGTTTGATCAAGTTGAGTACGAGCCCTTTTTACAGCCAAAATTACTGGCGCTTGAAACGGAGACATTTGCGCAACCTTTTGAGCCGATAGATCCACTGATTTCGCCCTGGTTTGGGTCTTTCAAAGGGTTACCGCCAGTTCAAGTGATTATTGGGACCCGGGATATGACGATGTCGTATGCGGCTTTGTTGAAGGAGCGGGCGGAGGCTGAGTCGCTACCAATTGACTTTAATATTTACCCACACATGGCCCACATTTTCCCGATTTATCCAATTCCAGAGGCGGATTTGGCTTTGGTGGATATGGTAAAATTTATTGAAAAAGTGGCTGCTGAGGTATAGGTTTCTATTTTTCTTATGATACAATGAGAGTATAGTAAATTTTCAGATTACGGAGGAATAACATGCCATCAATTGAACCAATTTTAGAGAATATGTTTAAAGAAAAGAAAGTTCCTGTAAAGAAAAATAAATTCAACGAAGACCAAGTTGTCTTCTCAGGTGCTTATCGTATTGCCCAAGACAAAACCATTCCATTTAACGTGGTTGCGCGTGAATTTAAAGCTGGTTCACCTGTTACTGAATTCCAAATTACTTATCGTAAATTGGTCCAAGTAGAAGATTTCAACAATCAAACGAAAGCTTTGGCTGTTATCAACGAAATCAACTTGAAACGTGCAGGTTACTATACCTTAATTCTAACTGGTGACGGTGAAATTTATATTCGTCTATTGTCTAGAACGACTGAAGATCCTCAATTATTATATGAATTGATGGTATTTGGTTCTGCAACAGCACGTCTAGTTTACCCTGAATTAGAAGAAAAAATTAACGGTAGAAAAGTACAAGTGTTACAAACACCTCCAAAAGCAGAATAATCCAACAATATATGATGTATCATCCACGAGCCGAATGTATCGGTTCGTGGATTTTTTTGTTGCATAGAATCTGGATATAGACGATCTTCTTTGGGATAGCAGTGACTTATCTAAGGGGAATAGGTCAAACATTAGAAATCATTTATCATGTTAGACCGGAAAAGTCGAATAAATCCAAAAATAGCTAAGCGGCAAGCTTCTTTCCCAATCTCATCATTTTCTTTTGAGAACGTATTCATTGAAAAGTCAAACTTTTTCGGTACATATTTATTTGAAATTGAAATAAACCCTGTTATAATAGTTAGCGTGCGAACTATTAATTTTATAAAGAGAAGGTGTCAAAATGCATACAGAGGATCAGCCAATGGAAGTTGGTAGATTGCTAAGAGAACTCATGATATCGATTCACCGATATGTAGGAGAACAACTTAGTGAGCACGATTTGGGAGATATGAAAGGACCGCAATCAATGGCCCTTGGTTATATTATTAAAGCCTCTAAGGAAGATGAAGTCTTTAGCAAAGACCTTGAAAAAATGATGAATATTCGTAAATCATCCTCATCTGAATTAATTGGCCGATTAATTAAAAATGGCTACGTGACGACTGAAAAATCTGAAAAAGATGGTCGCTACAAACGGTTGATTGTCACTGAAGAAGGGTATGCAGCGTTTCAAAAGGTTCATGAGTTATTCGTCCAAGTGGAGGATGCATTAACAGCTGGCCTTTCGGAAGAAGAAGTGGCGCAGTTAAAAGCTACACTTCACCATTTACATAAAAACGTGCAGTTTTAACTGCAAAATAGGAGGTAATTTTATTGCTGAAAATATTAGCAAAGATGAATACAAAAGAAAAACTGTTAGCAATTTTGAGTTTAGCACTCATTTTTCTACAAGTTTTTCTAGAATTAGAGATTCCGGATTATATGTCGGAAATCACAAAATTATTACAAATGCCAGACACTGAGACGGCAGATATTTTAGAGCCAGGTCTAAAAATGGTGGGCTTATCACTAGCTTCGTTTGCCACATCAATTGTTGTTGGGTATTTTGTCGCTAAAATTGCAGCAGGCTTAACTGCCCGTGTTCGTGGCGAAATTTTCCATAAGGTGATGGATTATTCTGCACACGAAATTAATCAATTCTCTGTGCCAAGTTTAGTGACACGTACAACTAATGACTTAACGCAAATTCAAATGTTGATTGCGATGGGTCTACAAGTTATCTTGCGTGGTCCAATCATGTCTATCTGGGCCATCACAAAAATTTCTAGCCAAAAATGGGAATGGACATTAACAACTGCAGTCGCTGTAGGCATTCTATTGTTGATGATTGCCATTGTTATGTTCTATGCGGTACCTCGTTTCCAAAAAATTCAAACAATGATCGATGATATCAATGGTATCACGCGTGAAAACCTAACTGGTTTACGTGTTATCCGTGCATACAATGCCGAAGATTATCAAAACCACCAATTTGCGGAAGCCAATGATAATCTAACCAATACGAATATCTTTGTAGGGCGTGTTATGGGGATTATGCAACCAGGGATGAGCCTTGTATCTAACGGCTTGACACTAGCAGTTTACTGGACTGGGGCTTACTTGATTGCTGACGCAGCGCAAGGTATGGCGCAAGTAAACTTATTCTCACAAATGATTGTTTTTACATCATATGCGATGCAAGTTATTATTGGTTTCTTATTAATGGTGATGATTTTCATGATCTTACCGCGTGCACTCGTATCTGCAAGACGTATCAATGAAGTATTGGACATGGATCCAGGCATCAATTTTGTAGATGATTCTGTTCAACCAGATGAAAAAGGCACAATTGAATTTAAAGATGTGACCTTTAAATATGGTGATGATGCCAAACCAGCCTTGAAAGATATTTCATTCAAATTGAATAAAGGGGAAACCTTAGCCATTATTGGGGCAACAGGTTCTGGTAAATCAACATTAATTCAAATGATTCCGCGTTTATATGACGTATCTGAAGGTCAAGTTTTAGTAGATGGTAAAAATGTCAAAGACTTCGACCATGCTAGCTTGAATAACATTGTTGGGTATATCCCACAAAAACCAGTCTTATTCTCTGGTACCATTCGTTCAAATATGAATCTTGGGGAAAGTAACCAACATCAAGATGCTGATCTTTCTGATGATGCAATCTGGAAAGCCTTAGAAATTGCGCAAGCTAAAGACTTCGTTGAAGGCGAATCTGATCAATTAGAGACAAAAGTTGCCCAAGGTGGTAGCAACTTCTCTGGTGGTCAAAAACAACGTCTTGGTATTGCACGTGTAATCGCGCGTCAACCAGAAGTGTTAATTTTTGACGATTCATTCTCTGCGTTGGACTATCAAACAGATAAGAAATTGCGTGGTATCCTAGCAGAACAAATGGCTGATACAACGAAAATTATCGTGGCACAACGTATCTCTACAATCATGGATGCTGATCAAATCATCGTGCTTGAACGTGGTGAAATCGTGGGTCATGGTACACATAAAGAATTATTAGCTAACAATGAAGTATATAAAGAAATTGCTTATTCACAATTATCAGAGGAGGAATTAGCAAATGACTAAGAATAAAGATGCAAATAAACCTTCTATGATGCAAAGTATCCTAAAATATGGTCGTGAATATCGCTGGACAATTATTATTGCAACAGTTTTGGCCATGCTTGGCTCTATGGCTTCAATTATTGGACCAGACCGCTTAGGTGAAATGACGGATGTTATTACAGCCGGATTAACTTCGCCAGAAGGTATTGATTTATCTGAAGTTTCAAAAATTGCCATTTCCTTGGCAATCATATATGGTATTGGTGCAATCTTCACCTATATCCAATCTTATTTAATGGTTACTGCAGTGCAAAACTTCTCTAAGAAGTTGCGCCGTTTAGTATCAGATAAGATTGACCGTTTGGCGTTACAATATTTTGATACCCATAGTCATGGTGATACGTTAAGTCGTGTAACCAATGACTTGGATACAGTGAGTCAATCATTGAATCAAACCCTATCATCATTTATCCCTTCAGTAACGCTATTGATTGGGACATTAGTGATGATGTTCTACAATAATGTTACCTTGAGTTTCGTTGCACTTGCATCAGTAGCGATTGGTTTCATCGGTATTGTATTAATCTTGAAGAGTTCACAAGGTTATTTCGTTTCACAACAACGTAACTTGGCCAATGTTAACGCAATTGCTGAAGAAGCATATTCAGGTCAAAGTGTCTTAACGACGATTAATGCTTCGCATCAAGTGAATGCACAATTTAATGAAGCCAACGATGCCTTATATGACAGCGTTTGGCATGCACAATTCTTCTCAGGTATTATGCAACCATTGATGATCTTCATTGGTAACTTTGGTTACGTGGCTGTATCAATCGTGGGATCAATTATGACATTAAATGGTGACATTTCTTTCGGTGTCGTTGTTTCATTCATGATTTATGTACGTATTTTTACCCAACCATTAGGCCAATTATCTCAAGCCTTCGCTTCATTCCAATCAGCAGGTGCAGCCTTAACGCGTGTATTTGAATTCTTGGATGAAGACGAAATGGCGGATGATAGCGACTTAGAACAATCTATTTCAAATGTTCACGGTGATGTAACATTTGACCATGTGAATTTTGGTTATGAACCAGGTCAAACGATTATCAATGACTTCTCATTAGAAGCAAAATCTGGTCAAAAGATTGCCATCGTTGGTCCTACAGGTGCTGGTAAAACAACTATCGTCAACCTGTTGATGAAATTCTATCCAATTAATAATGGTGAAATTTACATCGATGGTCATCCAATCAGTCAATTATCTCGTTCAGCTGTCCATGATCAATTCTCAATGGTATTGCAAGATACATGGTTGTTCGAAGGAACTATCTGCGAAAACTTGATTTTCAACCAAGATCATATCACCGATGAAATGATGGAATCGGCAGCCAAAGCAGTTGGTATTGACCACTTTATCAATACCTTGCCTAAGGGGTATGATACTTACTTGGATGATTCTGTAACCCTATCAGTTGGGCAAAAACAATTGTTCACAATTGCCCGCGCCTTATTGAAAGATGCACCGTTGTTGATTCTTGATGAAGCGACTTCATCTGTTGATACCAGAACGGAAGTCTTACTACAAGATGCCATGGATAAATTGATGGAAGGTCGTACGTCATTCGTCATCGCCCACCGTTTATCTACCATCCGTAATGCTGACATCATCCTCGTTATGGATCATGGTAACATTATCGAACAAGGGAACCACGATGCTTTGATGGCGCAAGGTGGTTTCTACGCAAACTTATATAACAGCCAATTCGCAAAATAATCTACCTCTTACAAAAAATCCTGGGACCGTCAAAAGTCTCAGGATTTTTTATGTAAAACTGTAGATGAGGAAGAACATACCCGCGAGCAGGATGCATACAGTTAGGAAACTATGAATCACTTTGCTTGATTGAAAATCTTTTGGATATTTAAAAAGTAGTAAGTAGCCGTTAATCAGACCGAGTACCAGTAGAATTACAGCGAATATGCGTGTATACATGACTGCCTCCTTTAGGTGTAATAGTACTTTTATTATACCTGAAAATTAGGGTTTCGGTCTAAGGTAGAAGGTGTTTTTTGTCAGTCTAGGTGGTCGAGTAGAGAATACGGCGTTATTCTGTAATTGCAAAACAAAAATTAATGATAATAATGAAGCCCGAGACGCGATGCCTCGGGATTTTCAATGCTATCAGTATCATTCTCATAAAAAAAGACTTGAATTTATCGAACATACGTTCTATTATTATTTAGAACACACGTTCGGTTTTCCGGACGCAAATAGTGATTGGCCGAATAAAGGAGGGCTAAATATGTTTGCGAACAATCTAACATTCGATTATACCAAGGAACCAAGCAGGGATATTTTGTGTATTGACTGCAAGTCATTTTATGCCTCAGTGGAGGCTGTTGAACGGAAATTGGATCCCTTAACGGATAAGCTTGTAGTCATGTCATATTATGATGATACAGGCGGTCAAAGTCGGGGATCTGGATTAATTTTGGCTAGTTCACCAGCGGCAAAAAAAGCCTACAATATATCCAACGTAACAAGGGCTAGAGATTTGCCCTATCCATACCCTAAAGATTTAGTTATTGCGCAACCCCGGATGCGGGTATATATGGAAAAAAATCAAGAAATCAATAAAATATACAAGCGGTATGTAGACGAAGCCAACCACCATGTCTATAGTGTTGATGAAAGTTTTTTGGACGTGACAGATTCTATGAAACTCTTTAAGGTCAGTAGCGCCTATGAAATGGCACAAAAAATCCAGAAAGACGTCTTTGCAGAAACGGGTATCTACACGACGATTGGTATAGGGGATAATCCCTTTTTAGCCAAAGTTGCTCTTGATGTAGGTGCCAAAAAAACGTCTGATATGATTGCTGAATGGCGGTATGAAGATATTCCCACAACTTTATGGCAAATATCGGATATCACGGAAGTGTGGGGAATTGGCCACCGCACAGCACGGAAATTAAAGGGGATGGGCATTAATACCGTCCATGACCTAGCACACACCTCCTATCCAGTGCTAAAAGATAAACTTGGGGTAATTGGCGCCCAATTATATGCCCACGCATGGGGGATAGACCGGTCTTTTCTAGGGACCCCTTATGCTACCAAAGACAAATCCATAGGCAATAGTCAAGTATTGCCCAGAGACTATACCAACCGTGACGAAATTGAAATTGTCGTCAAGGAAATGGCTGATCAAATTGGCACCAGACTTAGACGTGCAGGTGCGCAAGCGCAAGTGATTGGGTTAGGTATTGGTTATTCCATGGATTATGTCGATGAAAATGGCAAAAGGGGTGTGCACAAACAAATGAAAGTAACGGCAACCAATCAAAGTAAGGTGATTAGCCAAGTTGCCTTGTATTTGTTGTCGCGCTTGTACGACCATCAAATTGTCCGCCATATTTCCTTATATAGTGGTAATTTGGTGTACAATCAAGCGGTTCAACTAGACTTATTTCAACCAGCTGATGAACAGGTAGACCAGATCAAGGTAGAACATATTGTGGATCGCATCCGCAAGAAATATGGCTTCAAGAGTGTTGTATATGCATCGTCCCTTCAAACTGGTGGTAGAGCCATTGAACGATCTAGTTTGGTAGGTGGGCATGCAGGTGGTATGTCCGGAATTGAAGGTGAGGGCCATGGCTAAACGTATTGAACCTTGGGAAGCTGCTGTCGTCAAAGACCATCAGCGAATCTCTGCTTATAAGCGAACCCTTCATCCGCGTACGCGTAAACATTTTATTCCCTATAATGAATATGAAGACCGGCCTTTTGGTTTGAAATGGGCGACGGCCTATGCCATGGATGAATTAGTGAAAGGCATTCATGAAAATCATAAAGATGCAGCTAAGGTTTCGCTACCTCTACCGGAAATGTCCAGAAGTCAAATAGATGCCGTCTTGCAGGAAGCATGGCTCAAACATTATCCCGTATCGATTCAATTATCATTAAAGGATGATTTTGGCCGCTATCTAGATCAAATCAATGGCTGGTTTCATGGCGAAGCAAATTATTTTTATTTTATGATTGGCAGCAAAAAAGTCTTGTGGGAAGATGTACGGCATATCCAATTGGTCAAAGAAGTAAAATGGTCAAACATTGACCTGTAAATTTTTTACTTTTGATGCAAGTAGGCGTAAGCTTGATGTAGTAAGTTTTAGGCCGTTAAAAAATAAGGTAAAAGTTAAAAAGATTGTTTGACTAATCCTGACCAAACTGTTATAATATATACATAAAGTAAAAAGGAGAGATGAGTTATGGCAAATATGGAAATGACTACAACCCTACAAGAGGCCATTGCAAATGCACAACAAATTGCAATTACACGTAAACATCAAGAAATTGGGATTCCCCATATGTTTACAGCGTTAGTGCAACCTGGTAACTTTGCTTATGACTTTTATGAAGATTTAAACGTTCCAATGGCAGATTTAACAGTAGAATTAAATAAAGAATTAGACGCAATTCCAGTCGTAGAAGGTGGCAATGTTCAATATGGACAAGGCGTATCTCGTGGATTTGGTGAATTAATTCAAAAAGCACAACAACGTGCCGAAAAAAATGGCGATGAATTTTTAGCAACAGAAATGGTTTTAGCAGCAATCTTTGACCTTTCGTATACTGAATTAGCAAAATGGTTCAAAGCCCACAATATTAAAGAAAAAGACGTTGTCGAAAAAATCGCTGACCTAAGAAAAGGTGATCGTGTGACGTCAAAACAAGCAGAAGAAAATTATGAAGCGTTAGAAAAATATGGTGTAGACCTTGTTGAACAAGTACGCGCAGGTAAAATGGATCCGATTATCGGACGGGACGAAGAAATTCGTGATGTTATCCGTATCCTATCTCGTAAATCAAAAAATAACCCCGTGTTAATTGGTGAACCAGGTGTTGGTAAGACCGCTATTGTTGAAGGATTGGCACAACGTATCGTCCGTAAAGATGTACCGGATAACCTACAAGACAAGACAATCTATTCATTAGATATGGGTTCCTTAATTTCAGGTGCCAAATACCGCGGTGAGTTCGAAGAGCGGTTGAAATCAGTATTGAATGAAGTGAAGAAGGCTGACGGTCGTATTATTCTCTTCATTGATGAAATCCATAATATCGTGGGTGCTGGTAAAACCGAGGGCTCTATGGATGCCGGTAACTTGTTGAAACCAATGTTGGCACGTGGCGAATTGCATTTAATCGGGGCAACTACCCTAGATGAATACCGTCAATATATGGAAAAAGACAAAGCGTTAGAACGTCGATTCCAACGTGTATTGGTCAAAGAACCAACCGTTGACGACACCATTTCTATCCTACGTGGGTTAAAAGAACGTTATGAATTACACCATCAAGTAACCATTCATGACCAAGCCTTAGTAGCTGCTGCCGAATTGTCGGACCGATATATCACAGACCGATTCTTACCAGATAAAGCCTTAGACTTAATCGATGAAGCTAGTGCCGAAATTCGTGTTCAAATGAACTCATTGCCAACCGAATTAGACCAAGAACGTCGTCGTTTGATTCAATTAGAAATTGAAGAAAAAGCCTTATCTGAAGAAAAAGATGAAGCAAGCAAGCGTCGATTGACTGAACTTCAAGAAGAGTTAGCGGAAGTCCGTGAAAAAACAAATCAATTGACCATGCAATGGCAAGTGGAAAAAGGTGGCATGTCAGATATCAACGCAAAACGTCAAGCAATTGACGATGCAAAACATGCCTTAGAAGTAGCGGAAAATGACTACAATTTAGAAGAAGCAGCAAAATTACAACATGCAGTTATCCCTCAATTGGAACATGAACTTGCTGAGATGGAAAAAGCCTACCATGAACATGCAGACAATGCCTCCCAACGATTGGTAGAAGAATCAGTTACAGAAGATTCAATCGCAGCGGTTGTATCACGTGTAACGGGTATTCCAGTAACCAAATTAGTGGAAACTGAACGAGAAAAATTACTCCACTTAGATGATACTTTACATATGCGTGTTGTCGGTCAAGATGAAGCCGTGGAAAGTGTAACAAACGCTGTATTACGTTCACGAGCTGGTATTCAAGACCCTAACCGTCCACTAGGTTCCTTCCTATTCTTAGGACCTACAGGTGTTGGTAAGACCGAATTAGCCAAAGCCTTAGCTGAAGCTATGTTTGACTCTGAAAACAACATGGTTCGTTTAGATATGAGTGAATATATGGATAAAATCAATGTCACTCGTTTAATCGGGGCAGCACCTGGTTATATTGGTTATGAAGAAGGCGGTCAATTGACTGAAGCTGTACGTCGTAACCCATACACAGTGGTCTTATTAGATGAAGTTGAAAAAGCCCACCCAGATGTATTCAACATCTTGTTACAAATCTTAGATGATGGACGTCTAACTGACTCTCAAGGTCGTATTGTAGACTTTAAAAACACCATCATTATCATGACAAGTAACTTAGGTTCAGATGCCTTATTAGATGGTACCGATGAAAATGGTCAAATCGATGATGAAGCGCGCGAAGCAGTGCAAAATGCATTGAGAATGCACTTCAGACCAGAATTCTTGAACCGTATCGATGACACCATCTTATTCAGACCGTTATCACAAGCTGATATGGGTGGTATCGTTCGTAAGATGTTGGCACAATTAGCTGATCGATTAGCTAGCCAAGAAATCGAAGTGACATTCAGCGATGAATTAGTTCAATGGATCGGTGACACTGCTTACGATCCACAATTTGGTGCACGTCCATTACGTCGATTCATAACGAACCGCGTTGAAACACCAGTAGCACGTGCCATCATCGCAGGAAAAATGAACAAACAACAACATGTAAACATCACACTTGATGACAATAATGAAATCAAATTTGATGTCACTGACATGGTTGAAGCGTAATCAGAGCTTAACAAGCTTAACGAACAGAACAAGCGAGCAATTCCTTAAATGGGATATTGCTCGCTTTTTTGATTTCATTTTTGTAGAGGGGTTAGTGCATCACATCCGCTTCAACCAGGATATGATTCTTTTTGTCTCAATAGAATCGTATTGAAAGCAGGGCGGATTATATTTATCAAAATAGAATCGCATTTACTCAGAAAGTGGTGCTATATACCCGAATAGTATCATTTTAAGCAACAAGTGATGCTATACACGCAAATAGTACCGTATTCAATCGACAAGGCGATTGTATTGACCCAGGTAGTATCCTTTTCGGAAAAATATAAAAAATAAACGCCAAACGAAATAAGCCTGTTATCCGTAGCGTCCGTCATAAAATGATATAACAAATAAATTAATCGTTAGAAGTGTAAGCATTTTCTTGGTGTGTTAAAATAGACCTAGAGAAACGGAGGTGGCATTGTTGGAAACAGTTATTTTTTCAATTGGTATTCTGGCTATTATTGCTGGGTTGATGACACGTCGCTATATGATCGGTGGTATTGTGAGTGTCGCAGCCTTCTTGGGTTACTTTTCACTTTCAGAAACGGGTTCATGGCTATCCTTATTCATGTTTGCGGTAGGTACTATCCTTGTGATAGCGGAGATTTTCCTGCCAACTTATGGGATATTGGGTGTTTTAGGGATTTTATTTGGTGCAGGTGGTATGGTAGGGCAGAATGGTAGTTTTGCTGCTAGCTTGATTGATATTGTAATCGGTGCTTTAGTTGGTATTGTTACATTCTATGTTTTGGTCAAGTTGGGTTACCGGATGCCTTTCAATGAGAAAATTGTGTTACACTCGGCGCTCAACAAAGAACGTGGTTTTCAGTCTCAGACCATGAATATGCAAGTTTATATGGGACAATCTGCAGTGACGATTACACCGTTACGGCCCACCGGAAAGGCTACTTTTCCAGATGGTCAAATTTTAGAGGTTGTCAGTGATAATGAAATTATTAGCGCTGAGGAATCGGTTACGGTCGTCGCTATTCGCAATAATCAACTTTTCGTAAGGAGGAGTAAACATGGACACTAGCTATTCAGGACTTATCGGTATTTTACTCTTGGCCTTTGTGATCATCATTTTCTTGGTTTTATTCTTCACATTTGTGCCAGTTGGACTATGGGTTACCGCATACTTTTCAGGTGTGCAAGTGGGCATTGGCGATTTAGTCGGTATGCGCCTACGTCGGGTAAATCCAATTAATATCGTCAAGCCTTTAATTAAGGCGACGAAAGCCGGTTTAACCATTAATTTAAATGATTTAGAAGCCCATTATCTAGCGGGTGGGGATATTAATATGGTCGTAGATGCTTTGATTGCAGCCCAACGTGCCAATATTGATTTGGAATTCGAACAAGCTGCTGCAATCGACTTAGCTGGTCGTGATGTGTTTGAGGCTGTAAAAATGTCCGTAAATCCTAAGGTCATTGAAACACCAATCGTTGCGGCCGTGGCTATGAACGGGATTGAAGTGCGTGCCAAGGCCAAGGTAACTGTAAGAGCAAACATTGAACGCCTTGTTGGGGGTGCTGGTGAATCAACTATCATCGCACGTGTAGGTGAGGGGATTGTGACAACGGTAGGGTCTTCAGCGACCCACTCAATCGTCCTTGAAAATCCGGATGCCATCTCGCAAACGATTTTACGTAAGGGGCTTGATTCAGGTACAGCTTTTGAAATTCTATCCATTGATATCGCGGATGTAGATGTTGGCCGTAACATTGGTGCCAAATTACAAGCGGAACAAGCAGAGGCGGATAAACGAATTGCCCAAGCCAAAGCTGAAGAACGTCGTGCAATGGCGGTAGCCCAAGAGCAAGAAAATATTGCCAAGACCCAAGAAATGCGCGCCAAAGTGGTTGAAGCGCAATCCTTAATCCCTCAAGCTATTGCGGAAGCCTTTAGAACAGGGAAAATTGGGGTAATGGATTACTACAATATGCAAAATATTCAAGCGGATACAAAAATGCGCGAAAGCCTATCTGAAGGAGAATCCGATACAAAGACAGGTGAGCAATAATGCAGGTCATTCTCGGCATTTTTATCATTAGTATTATCTTATCCTTTATTAGCGAGGCCAATAAGAAACGTACTGAACAACGCATGAAAGAATTGAATCAAGCGAATAAACAAAACCGTAGTCAGTCGTCATCCAAAACAGTGGCGACTAGTCGTAAACGGAGCATCAATCCTTTTAACCAAATGATTGATGAATTAAAAACCATTGTTGAAGAAGAAAAGGCTAACGAACGTACTAGCACACCGCGCAATGCGGCCAAGAGTAATCGGCCGGAACGCTTACAACAAACTGATCAAATCAAAGCTAAGGATGCTGTTCGCGTGTCTGCCTTTGGTGAAGGTGAGACGTATGAAGATAGTATCTCTTCTATGGAAGGAGCGTCTTTAGAAGGGTTGCCGTTTGAAATCGGTACGAGCGATGAAGGCTACTTTGACCGTGAAATGGATAGGGTTGACCGTGATTTATCTAGTGCCCTAGAGGAAATGGATGCTACATTTGAGAAAGAGTCCCAACAGTTGAACAAAGAATTGGACAAATTATTTGCGCACATGGACGAAGGCGACAAACCTTTTGAAATGACTGCATCAACCAATCTCAAAGCCAAATCAACAGCTGCCAAATTAGGCTTAACCAACAAAAGTGAAATCAAACGCGGTATACTATTGAAGGAAATATTAGATAAACCCTTGGCAAAACGCGGTTAGGTTAAGCAACTTAGCAACAAAATAGCAAGAAACTACAATTGGAGCCTAGGAGACATACACCTGGGCTCCTTTTATCGCAATCAACAGACAGATAGGATGAGTGTATATGAACTGGGTATTAAATACAATTGCATATGCAGACTTAGTAAAAAACGATAACTTTGGTCAACTTGACATGCTCCAATCCATTCAAGAAATAGGCTTTAAAACTGTAGAACTTCGGAGTGAGTACTTTGATGGTAGTGATCAAGAATTACGTGACCTCAAAACCACTAGCCAAGTCCTTGGTATGCAGGTATTTCTATCAATACCGGCAGCTTTATTTGAAGCGGGAAAATTAAATGCCAAACTAGATGAATTTTTCACATTGCCGCAAGCAGTGGGTGCTGTTCAATTGAAAATTAACTTAGGGGCATATGACCCAGCAAGTGTAGCAGACGACATGCTTATAGTGAATGAAAAAATTGCACAAACGGGCCTGTCAATTGTTTTAGAAAATGACAATACCCCTGAAACAGGTTCGAGTGATTATTTCAAAGGCTTCCTTGAAAAATATGCGAACGACCATGTAGGTATGTGCTTTGATGTGGGGAATTTCCTATTTTTCCATGAAGATCCTGTTCAAGCCGTTCAAAAAGTTTTACCGTATATTCACTATGTACATTTGAAACAAGTGGAAGAAGCGACACGAGCTTCATTAGCAGGATTATCGGTTGGGGATGTAGATATTACCAGCATTCTAAAAGCTATTGATGTAGAGATTCCGGTTGCAGTTGAGTGCCAATACTTAGCGAGTGATGTAGATGAGGTAGCCGAAAAGTCAAAACTGATTTGCGTAATATTGAAGCCAGTTTAGATTAGAGCGTTTAATGCGCCTTGACGCGTATCCTTTTGCTTTCCCACTTGCTTGCACCTTTGAAGCGTGGTAACATTGTTGAGTTGTCAATATTTATTTATACAATGAAGCAAGTTACGGAAGCTGAGGAAGTCAGTTTCGGATATTCAAGTATGCCGACTGATGTCGCATACATCTAAAAGATGATGGCAAGCGCTAGCTTTGACATGAATCAAGGCGTTGCTATGCTATTGTCGACTATTATTACTAGAAGGAAGGTTCTGCAATGACGAGTAGTGCATTGAATTTTACGTTACACAAGAAAGAAAAGCATACTGCGGCACGTTTGGGTACAGTTGAAACCCCACATGGTTCGATTGAAACACCTGTGTTTATGCCAGTAGGTACGCTAGCAACAGTTAAGTCTGTATCTCCAGAAGAGTTAACTGATATGAACGCGCAAATCATTTTATCGAATACCTATCATCTATGGTTACGTCCAGGGGATGATTTGGTCAAAGAAGCCGGTGGTTTGCATAAGTTTATGAACTGGGACAAGCCAATTTTAACGGATTCAGGTGGATTCCAAGTTTTCTCATTGGCGGATACGCGTAAGATTGAAGAGGAAGGGGTAACTTTTAAATCTCATTTAGATGGGAAGAAGTTGTTCTTGTCTCCTGAAAAGGCGATTCAAATTGAGAATAATTTAGGTGCGGATATCATCATGTCTTTTGATGAGTGTCCAGATTTCAACCATGATTATGATTATGTGAAAAATTCAATCAACCGTACAACACGCTGGGCTGAACGTGGTTTGAAGGCGCATGAACGTTCGAATGACCAAGCTTTATTTGGTATTTTACAAGGTGCTGGGTACAAGGATTTACGTTTAAAACATGCCAAAGACATGATTTCATTAGATTTCCCTGGTTACTCTATTGGTGGGTTATCTGTTGGTGAATCTAAGGAAGATATGTATGAAGTGTTGGATTATTTAACACCTGTAATGCCGGAAAATAAACCGCGTTACTTGATGGGTGTGGGTAGTCCGGATGCCTTGATTGAGGGTGTTATCCGTGGTGTCGACATGTTTGACTGTGTATTACCAACACGTATTGCGCGTAATGGTACTACAATGACTAGCCAAGGTCGTGTTGTCATTAAGAATGCACAATATGCGCGTGACTTTACACCACTTGATCCAGAGTGCGATTGCTACACTTGTCGTAACTATTCAAGAGCATATATTCGTCACTTGATGAAGACAAACGAGACATTCGGTCTTCGTTTGACATCTATTCATAACTTGCATTTCTTGATCAACTTGATGGAGCAAATCAAGGAAGCTATCCGTGAAGACCGCCTGTTAGACTTTAGAGATGAATTCTTCTTACGTTATTACGGTGAAGTCAAAAAGTCTAATTTCTAGGCGATAGGCCGTCCTTTTCACAAAAGCTTTGAGCGGATGTGAAAGTGGCTACAATTTTCCATATTTCCAACCCGTATTTTATGCACAAATGGTCGGTTTTATGGTAGGATAGTGCTACAATTAAAAAGTTATGAAAATTACAAATTAAAGAATTTCAGGAGGTTTATATTCAATGCCAGGTTTAGGAACAGTTTTATATATTATCGTTTTAGTTGGGTTGATGTATTTTATGTTAATCCGTCCACAACAAAAACGTCAAAAAGCAGCACAAGATATGATGGCTAGTATGGCTGTAGGTGATACTGCGGTTACTATCGGTGGTTTACATGGTGTGATTGCTGAAATCGACGAAGTGAAAAATACCATTACCTTAAACTGTGAAGGTGTTTTCTTGATCTTTGACCGTCGTGCAATTGCGCGTACAAGCAAAGCTGACCCAATGGATACTGCTGCATTGAATGATATCATTAGCGATGCGGCTGAAGAGCAAGCACATGCTGAATCTACTTTAGTAGAAGATACTGATACTACTCATATAGGTGACCAAGCAGAGGACGATCAAAAATAATTGTCGGTCGATTTTTGACTAGACATCAAAATGATTGAACCTTTCGTTACGGAGGCCAATATGAAAGTTTCGAAATTCGAGTTCCTCTGTCTTCGACCATGGTTTCTATCAAAATCTCACAGTCTCAAGAAGCAAGGGTATAATGGGATCGAATGGCAGGACATTGAGGAATATTATAGAGAGTTTGCATGGAAACGGGAAGCACCTAAGAAGTTTTCTGACCGCATCAAACGTGTGCAACAGCTGCATGCGAATGATTACTTTGACTATGCAAAGTTACAAGCAACGGTTTATGATGTTCCGCCTTTAGAGGAAATGAATATCAAAGATTTATTATAATAATGTTGTTGATTGCCTGGAATCTTGTGTCCCGGGCTTTTTTTGTTTTGGGAAAATGGGAGTTGCTATCCTTCGGATGAATATGGGTGTGTCTTTGACTGTGTTGTTGAGGATGTCTGTTGGACTGACAGCTAAATGTTGGGGTGTTATTTATTTTATGTTCGTAATTGGTGTAACTGGAGCCTGTGGCTATCGTGTATAGTCCTTTAAAAGCCGTGGGACCGACTGGAGCCAAGGTCTCCAGTCTTGAAATCCAGCCAAGGTCTCGATTTCATCCTTTTTTCACGGCTAAAGGACTTAAACTTCTGCCTGCGGCTAATATATACATACTCGTATTTTGAATAAATTATATTAATAAAGTGTCTATTTATATTTATAAAATTTTGATATACTATGTGAAATTAGTTATATTGAAACCGGTTACTGGATTTGTTAGTTTACGAAGAAAAAGCGTATTTATAAGTACGAAGGAGAAACTGTATGAGTGTCGAAAATTTTATTAAAGATAATGTTTCTAAATTAAGTGAAACAGTATATATTGCTCCTGAAATCCCAGAAAAAAAATTAAACAATGCTGTACAATCAATATCAGATAACGTTGATCCAAACTATGTATTAGCAGTTGTTGACTCTTCGATCTTTAAAAATGGCAAAGAAGGATGTGTTTTTCTGGGTAATAGTTTTTATTCTAAAACACTCTTGGAAAATGCTATAAAAATTGAATACAAGGATATTGAATCTGCTGAAAGAATTATTGAAGAAACAGTAAAAGATAACGGAAAAATTACGAAAACAGAAGCTGTAGCAATCACATTAAAGGATAAAACAATAAAAAAAATCACAGGTTTTATGCGTGAAGTAAATTATGTCGAGATTGCTGAATTGTTAAATGGAATAGTAAATATAGCAGAATCTGAAGATGACTATAAGATAACAAACCAACGAATTCCATTATCAGATTTAAGCTCTGAAACACAAGTAAACTATGTAAAAATTATTTGCAATTTTGCGTTTATCAACGACGGAAAAATTGACTCATTAGAATATTCAGAAATCATGGCATTAATGGCTAGAAACAAAATGGACAAAGATGCACGATTAACAATTAGACAATATATGTTTGATGAGGGCGATAAAGTAGAAAATGAATTACTTATAAATGAGTTAGAGTCGTTAGTAGAAAGTAGCAGCATTTCTGTAACGAAGCAATCGCTTATGAAAGACGTACTATATATTTTTAGCAAAAATAACGACCCAAAATTATGGAAAGATAACGAATTTATTCTGAATTTAGAAAGGTTGCTTCAAATTAGTGATCAGCAAGTTGAGATTTTTCTAGAATCTATTCAAAGAGATAAAGATATCTTAAATAAAAGAAGTAATGATACCGAAATTGAAAAATCACTTAAAGACTTATCTGCAAATGCTGTAGCTGTAGGTGTACCATTAGCTGCAATATATTTTTCTGGATCAGTTGTAGGAATGAGTGCTGCAGGACTAACTTCAGGATTGGCAACTTTAGGTATGGGTGGTTTGTTAGGTTTTTCAGGTATGGTTTCAGGAATAGGTATTGCCATATTGTTGGGTGTTGGGTCTTATAAAGGTGTTAAAAAATTAACGGGTATTTCAGATTTAGAGAATAACAAGCAAAGAGAATTTATGCTCCAAGAAATTATTAAAAATCAACAGCAAACTATAAATTATATCATAGAAGATATAAATGAAATCTCCAATTCTTTAATGATTGCCATTCGAAATATGGAGAATAATAATGCTAAAATCGAAAAATTAACAACACTGTTAAAAAGCATAACAAATGCTGCAAAAATCTCTTCTGAGAATTTAACACTGGCTACAAGAGAACAAATGATAGCTAAGTTACCACGCACTTTAGATGTTATTCGCTTAAAAGAATTGACCTCAGCCCCAACTTTAAAAGAATTAGGTGAGATTGTGGAAACTTGCTATGAAGAAAAAATTATTTTGATGATAATGAACAAGAAAAAATACAATTAGTGTTAAAAGAAACGTTAACAAATACTCAATTGGATAATTTGGTAAAGATTTTTGATAAAATCGGGTATAACAAAATACAAGATGCTGCATTTGCTACTACAAAAGGGTATGCAAAAAAATTCTTTAACGAAATGTTGGAGCAATCATAATTTGTAGGAAAGAATGGTAAATTTTGATGAAAGGTGATAATCAAAAAAAAGATGTTTTAAAGGAGTCAGGCAAAGCTTTAATTGTACAAAACAACCAGATTAATGAAGTGGCCAAAAGAATTCAAGAGGTAGAAGCATTTTTAAAACAACTTGAAGAAGATAACACTGAAAATGCAGCTGTTCTTGATGGATTGTTAAACGAAGCAGATAACTTAATTAATGAAATCAATTTAAGTAATACCGACATATTATTAAATTCCGAAGAGGTAGATTTATTATTGGATAATTTGGAGGTTGACGATACTACGCATGAGGAAATAACAATTTTATCAGAGATCAAATCTATCCAAGGTAGTTCAGAAACAAATTGGGATACATGTATTTCGGATATAGAAAATTACGGATATAGTCATAATATAGATTTAACTAAGGATCCTTTCGAAGAATTATTAACACTCGATCAAAGGGAAAGTATTCGAAAAACTATTAAAGATGATTATACTATAGACGTAAATGTAACCCTAGATAAGTTAGATTACTTTATCGCTGGGTTTTCTGGCGTTGCTTCAGGTTTAATTGACAGTTTTTTTGTAGGAATGCCAGGTAGTAGCAAATTAGGAAATTTAACAAATCAAGCGACTGATAATTTAGTAGTAAAGTTTGCAAAAAAAATTCATCAAATTGACAAAAAGAACGGGATAAAATTTAAGAAAAACTCCCAAAAATCTATCGATGGAATTGCTAGTGCAATAGGTTATTTAGAAGAACGTTATAAAGTTGTTTATGATGCTAGATACGCTAGTGATTTATCAGATTTGGTAGGAGTTGATGGTATTAAAAACAAATTACGACCAAATAATCATCATTTGCTATCGTTAGCACATTCACCAGATTTTATAGGATTATTTTTTTCTATTTTAGATCAATTTACGGGTAAAACATCTCTAATTATTGATGGGAAATTACAACGTGCCACCCGTAAAGGTGGAACCGAACAATTTCAATTACAAGGAGATACTTTTGTAGGAAAAATATTCTGTGGTTTTTGTAATTGGCTAGGTCATATAATGTCTGATATTGCAGGTTCAAGCGGTACCAGAGGTCATAGCAATGGAAGAATTGGCGCTGGAGTAGCTCCAGGATTTTATGAACTATTTTTGCTATTTGATTACGGTTCTTTTAATGTAAATGGGGATCAAAAATCGTTTTCCCAATTGATGACCCAAGTATACGAGAAAGGCTACGATGCAAGATTTTCAGCCGCTACTGCAATACCTGTAGTAATTAATGAATTATTTATACGAGCACTTTGGGCAATGAAGAGCAAATTCTATCACAAACGAGATTGGTCTGAATCACTTCCTTTTGGAAACAAACCTGAACTTAGACGAATGTTATTAATTGGATATGGTGCGTTATGTTTAGTGGATGCTGGTGATGCTTTTCTTCGTTCAAAAGGAGAAACATTAACTTTTATGTTACATATTAACTTAATTGCATGGGGTCAATTTTCTTTTAAAGCGTTAATTGAGGTACGTGCTATGTATATGAAAGGTGCTTTAGATGTAGAATCTATGACTAAAGACTTGGATATGGAATGGAGTAGACTATACGCGCAGATATAAAATTATAAGATCATGGGATAAATGGCCATAAAATGACGAGAACATTTCTTTTAAAGATGTGTTCTCGTTTTTTGATCTATTCAAAAAAATATATAAGCTAAGAGGACTGTAAGTGTAGTTCCTTAGCCGTGAAACAGCATGAAATCGAGACTTTGGCTCGATTTCAAAGCGAAATACCTTGGCTTTCGCTGGTGCCACGGCTCACAAGGAACTTACACTGTAAGGACGAAAATCGAAAATTTTATACTTTTGTTTCGGGATCTTTTTGTATAAGGTTAGTGAAAAATAATATTAATATTTTTCTCTCAAATTGGTTTAAAATTTTTTTAGGTATATCTATAAAAAAGTGTGCCTTTTTCCTTTTTTGCCTAAATTTAAGGTATAATAAGGTTAGAAATAGAGAGTGGAAAGGTGATAGTCATGTCTAAAAGTAGAGAAGATTACATGAAAGTTATTTTTGAGTTTGGTGGTCAAGCTGAACGTGTTGGGAACAAGGCGATTAGTGAGGCATTGAATATTTCAGCGGCGTCAGTTACTGAAATGATCAGCAAGTTACAGGATGAGGGATGGGTTACTTACATTCCCTATCAAGGTGTACAATTAACTGAAGAAGGTACCAAAATGGGTGCATCACTAGTGAGACGTCACCGTATTTGGGAAATGTTCTTGTATGAAAAACTTGGCTATGACTGGGATCAAGTCCACGAAGAGGCTGAACAGTTGGAACATGCTGGTTCAGAATTATTTGTTGACAGCCTAGATGCATTTTTAGGTAATCCAACATATTGTCCACATGGTGGTGCAATTCCTGATAAGGATGGTAAAGCAGCACCTGAAGCAACAACGCCTTTGGCAGATTTAGCTGTAGGTGATAAATTCAAGATTAAACGTGTTACAGATGACCGTGATCTTCTAACTTATCTAGACAAGTTAGAAATCAAATTAGACAAAAAATATACTGTAGAAGAAATTGAAAACTTCGATAATTCATATACGATTGGGCGTAAAGGGGAAAATGTTGTGTTGAACCCTAAAGCAACCGTAAATGTTTTTGTAGAGAAGGACTAATTTTTTCACCTTCAACCGGGTAATGATCAGAAGGAGGGATGAACGTGCGTACAATTGGGATATTGTCTTTTGATGATCCAGTAATAGATGGATCGCGGAAAATATTACATGTTGATATGGACGCTTTTTTCGCCTCAATCGAGCAACGAGATAACCCGGAATATCGCGGGAAACCAGTCATAATCGCCCGCCACCCCAAGGAAAATTCGGGGAAAGGTGTGGTTTCGACGGCCTCATATGAAGCCAGAAAATTTGGTGTTCATTCTGCCATGTCGGCTGCGGAGGCATATCGTCTGTGTCCGCAGGGGATTTTTGTTTCCGGTAACTATGAAAAATATCGTGAGGTATCGCAACAGGTTCGCGCAATTTTCAAACGTTATACCGATATCATCGAGCCCTTATCCATTGATGAGGCCTTCCTTGATGTCACCAAAAATAAGATGGGACTCGCTTATGCGATGGATGTCGCCAAGGAAATCCAGACTGCCATCTATCAGGAGCTAAATTTAACTTGTTCCATCGGCGTATCATATAACAAGTTTATCGCTAAACTCGCTTCGGACTATCAAAAACCATTTGGCATGACTATCATTACCCCCAAACGCGCGATTCCCTTCCTAGAGCAATTGCCTATTGAAGACTATTATGGGGTTGGGACGAGATCGGCGGAAAAAATGCATGATTTGGGCATTTACACGGGTGCAGACCTGAAGAATTTGTCACAAGATGAGTGCATTCAATATTTCGGCAAGGCCGGCTTAGCTTTATATGAACGTGTACGTGGGGTAGATAACCGCCCTGTCAAAGTGTCAAGGGTACGCAAATCCATTGGTAAGGAGCGTACTTTTTACCCATTTCTCTACCACGACAATGAAGTCGAGGAAACCTTGCGCAAGCTGGCAGGAAGTGTCAGCAAAGCCATGAAGGATAAGGGTGTGCACGGTAAGGTAGTGACCTTGAAGTTTCGTGATGCGGACTTTACTACGGTTACAAGGCAGCGGTCCTTGGTGGATTCCATTGTTGATACAGCGGATATTTATTTTTATGCAGCGGATTTATGGCAAGAGTATGGGGATGTGTCAAAAGGTGTGCGTCTACTTGGCATCACCTTGTCCGATTTAACTGAAATTACTTTTGAAAATATCCGCTTAAATCTATTTGAAGATCAGAAAGAAAAAGGTTCTCCTGGTGCAGTGGATGACAACCGCAAGAACCAAGAACCGAATCAAGACAATCAAACAGAGCCAGAAGCTTTTTAGTTTGATTGACCGACAATAAACTGAGGAGCGAAGCAAATGGCTACCAAACATGAGCAAATTATCCAATATATTAAAAATTTACCAATTGATGCCAGAATTTCGGTGCGTAGTATTGCCCGTAATTTAAAGGTTTCTGAGGGAACTGCCTATCGTGCCATTAAGGCGGCTGAAAACCTACATCTGGTGGCAACCAAAGAACGCGTCGGCACAGTGCGGGTGGAAGAAAATGAAAATCGCCGCATGCAACATCTGACGATTGAGGAAATTATCAAAGTAACCGACTGCCAGGTACTTGGTGGAGCGACGGGGCTTGACCATGAAGTCCGCAAATTTATTATCGGTGCCATGGAAGCAGATGGTATGCGTCGTTATATCGAACCAAACGCCTTGATGATCGTTGGGAACCGAGAGGAAATCCAACGTATCGCCTTGGAAAATGATATCGCCGTACTGATTTCAGGTGGTTTCAAGCCGAGCAATGACATCGTGGACCTAGCCAATGCGCGCGAAGTACCACTATTAAGTGTGACCTTCGATACCTACGCAACGGCTACCTTGATTAATAAGGCCATGATAGAGCGTTCAATGCAAAAAGATATCCTACTCGTTGAAGATATTTATATCCCGTTAAATCAAACGCAGTTCCTATATACCACGGATACTATTACCGCCTACCGCCAGTTATCTGAAGACTCTGGTCATACCCGTTTTCCAGTATGTGAACCAGATGGAAAACTTGCAGGGATTATTACTGCCAAGGACATTTTGGACTTTGATCCAGAAACACAATTATCCAAAGCGATGACAGCTACGCCAATTTCTGCCAAGAAACCAATGTCAGTAGCCAGCATTACGCACATGATGATTTGGGATGGACTTGAAATTTTGCCAGTTGTTGATGAAGATGAATACTTACAAGGGATTTTGTCACGACAAGATGTCTTACGCACCCTGCAATACACGCAACAAACGGAGCAAAGTGAAAACCGCATCGAGATGTTGCTTGCGGACAAATTAAAATTTGTAGACGCGCAAGATGATTTTACCAAGGCACGCTACCGTTTCTTGAGCGACGTTTCTCTAACAAATGATTTTGGTGCCATGTCCAATGCCCTACAAAGTGCCATTGTTCAGCTAGCCATCAAACAATTTGTGAAGAAAACGCAAGACAAAGCCATTGTCGTGGACAAGGTTACAGTATATAATTTGAAATTAGTGCCGCTACAAAGTACCATTGATATTGTACTGGAATTCTTAGATGTATCCCGTCGATCTATGGAAATAGATGTGACCATTTACCACGGTAAACAAATTATGACCAAGGCACTGGCTAGTGTGAAATCACTAACCAATTAATAAATGTAATACCAACAATCATACAAATGAAATTTTTAGGACTTAGAAAGAGGTCAATATGTTAGATAAAATATTAGCTGCAATCGTTGAACATGATGTCATTATTATCCACCGTCACGTTCGCCCGGATCCAGATGCCCTAGGCTCACAAATGGGCTTAAAGGCCGTGCTGGAAGAAACTTATCCAGGCAAGGAAATCTATGCAGTCGGATTAGACGATGATTCCCTTGCAGAATTCGGGGATATGGATGACATCAATGATGATAAATATAAAAATGCTTTAGTTATCGTGAACGATTCAGCTAACCGCCCACGTATCGATGATCAACGCTACAAAAAGGGTGCAACTTTAGTTAAAATTGACCATCATCCAAATGAGGATCCATACGGGGACTATATGATTGTGAAACCTGAAATTTCTTCTACGTCAGAATTATGGGCTTCTATCGTCTTAGACGAAGACAATGCCTTACAAATGAATGATGAAGCAGCTAAATGTTTCTTCCTAGGTATTGTTGGTGATACCGGTCGTTTCCTATATGACAACACCACACCAACTACTATGGCAATTGCAGGTGAATTATTGCGTTATGACTTCCCCGCATCTGACTTGATGCAAGAATCCAATACACAATCCATTTCGCAAGCACGTTTGCAAGCCTATGTCTTACAAAATATGAAATTATCAGCTCAAGGTACAGTGAACTCTGTGTATATTTCACAAGACTTATTACAATCATTAGACTTAACCGCTAATGAAACCTATCAAGTCGTTCAAATCCCTGGTACCATCGAAGGCGTCATCACCTGGGTCAACTTTATTGAGCAACCAGATGGTAAAATTCGGGCCCGCATCCGCTCTAAGGGTCCAGCAATCAACCACATTGCTGCCCAACATGATGGTGGTGGTCATGAGAAAGCTTCAGGTGCCAACGTTTATTCTGAAGCCGAAAAAGATGAATTACTAGCCCAATTAGGCGAAGTTGCTATCGCATACCGTCGCGAACACTTTTATGACTAAAATTGATTGAATGACAAAATAAGCCTGAGTATTGACTAGAAAACTAGTGGATGCGCAGGCTTTTTTGTGAGCAAATGGTTGCAAATTGCAAGGGCTGGATTGTCCCAAATGATGTGACTTATTTTTGTCAGATAAGTCACATCTAGGGGGAATCGTGACTTATTAACACAGGTAAGACAAAAATCACCTATAAAAAAAGACGATGCCGAGGCACCGTCTTTTTAAAGTATATGCGTATTATTGAACCCAGCAATGGCCGTTTTGGCGTAAGAGCTCGTCGGCTTCTTTAGGGCCACGTGATTTACCTTCATAGGTTGGTAAACTTGTGATGCCGTCGTTTTTCCAGTTTTCGATAATTGAATCAACGATACGCCATTGTTCAGCAAGTTCGTTCCAAGTTGAGAAGTTGGTTTGGTCGCCGATAAGAGCATCGTAAATTAATTTTTCGTATGCATCTGGTACATAGGCGGCAATTAATTCATCCACATCTGAATTGATGGTTACAAGATTTGGCGCTAGGGCTTCACCTGGTAATTTTTGATTCAAATGGAAGGCAATGCCGGTTTCAGGTTGAATACTGAAAGTAATGCGTGTTTGATCTGGATTGCATGGTTTTGCAATATCAGCTTCATTTACTTTTTCATTCAAGATGATTTCAACAGTGGTGTGTTTATCAGCCAAAGCTTTACCCGTTTTGAAGTAGAACGGCACATTACCCCAACGGTCATTATTGACTTGGAAGTAACCAGCAAGGTAGGTTTCAGTAACTGAATCCTTGGCCACTTCATTTTCATCTAAGTAGTTGATGAATTCACCATCAGAACTTGCAGTGTATTGTGCACGCACCATTTGTTTATCGGTTTGTTCTGGTGTGAAAGAAGCAATCTCCTTCATGAAGGCTAATTTACTTGCATGTACAGCATCTTGATCCAAGTTTTCAGGCAATTCCATACCTAACAATGTTGCTACTTGTAAAATGTGGTTTTGGAACATGTCACGAATGGCACCAGATTTGTCATAATAACCACCACGAGTACCAACTGGCATATCTTCAGCTAGGGTAATTTGGATGTTTGAGACATATTGGCTATTTAACATGGCTTCAACTACAGGGTTGAAGTAACGTGTTGTAAGGATGTTTTGTACCATTTCTTTACCAAGATAGTGGTCAATTCGGTAAATATCTTTTTCATCGAAAGATATTTCTAAGGCCTTGTTTAATTCACCAGCTGATGCTAAGTCAGTACCAAATGGTTTTTCAAGGATTACACGGTGGGTACCACCATCGGTTACGATGCCAGCATCTTTTAGACCTTTGGTAATATCAGGGAAGATGGATGGGGCAGTTGAAAGGTAATAAAGATTCTTGCCACCAGTATTGAATTCTTCAGCTAATTTATCCATTGAAGTCTTTAAGTTATCATAATCTTCGGCTTTGGTTGCATCATGTGATACGTAGAAGAAATGTTGAATAAAATTATTTACAGTGGTTTCGTCAGCTTTTTGATCACTAATCGAATCTAAAACAATCTCGCGGAAATAGTCGTCAGACCATTCACGACGTGAGTTACCTAATAGGGCAAAGTTTTCAGATAGTAATTGGCGTTGATATAAGCGGAATAAAGATGGGTAAAGTTTACGACGCGCTAAGTCTCCAGCAGCGCCAAACATAACGATAAGCCCACCAACTTGTTTATTAGTCATTATGCTACATCCTTTCATAGTTCTCATTTATTATATACGAATGTTCGATGCTTTCACAAGGATATGTACTTGATTTTCTTAGGAATTTTTAATACAGCTATTATTATAGATTTCACAAGAAAAATGGTATACTAGTTAGGATGAGCAAAAAGAACAATTCTTGCGTTGATGCGCAAGCGAGAAAGGTGGGAGACGATGTCTTTTACACAATATGATTTTAAACCCTTTATTTATGAGGCTCTTGCAGATTTAAACTTTACAGAGCCGTCACCTATTCAAGCCAGTGTTATTCCTAAAATTCAAGCAGGGCGTGACGTGATTGCCCAAAGCCAAACAGGTTCTGGTAAATCACATGCATTCCTATTACCATTATTGAACAAAATTACGCCAGAGCACCACACACAATTGGTGATTACAGCGCCAAGTCGTGAATTGGCTGAGCAGCTATATCAAGCAGCCCGTCAAATTATTTCATTCTCACCGGATGAAATTCATATTGAACGTGCTTTTGGTGGTACGGATACGCAAAAACAAGCAAGCCGTTTGGAATCAAACATGCCGCAAATTGTTGTGGGTACCCCTGGACGTTTACTAGACTTAGTCGACAACAATAAAATCTCAGTGCATCAAGTACGCGATTTCGTTGTAGATGAAGCCGATATGACGTTGGATTTAGGTTTCCTTAATGTGGTTGACCAAATTGCTGGTCGTATGCCGAAAAACTTAAAAATGTATGTTTTCTCAGCAACTTTACCACCAAAATTAAAACCATTCTTGATGAAATATATGTCTAATCCAGATTGGTCAACAATTGAAGCGAAAAACAAGATTTCAGATACAATCGAAAACTTATTGGTACCTGTGAAAGGTCGCGACCGTAAAGCCTTGTTATTCGATACGCTAACAATTGGGCAACCATATTTAGCATTAATCTTTGCGAATACCAAAGAAACAGTTGAAGAAATTTACAAATACTTGAAATCTCAAGGTTTGAATGTTGGTCACATTCATGGGGATTTACCAGCGCGTGAACGTCGCCGTGTGATGAAACAAGTGCAAAACTTAGATTTCCAATATGTAGTGGCTACTGACTTAGCGGCTCGTGGGATTGATATTGATGGCGTTTCTCATGTCATCAACTACGAAGTACCGAATGAATTGGAATTCTTTATTCACCGTGTTGGTCGTACTGGCCGTCAAGGTAAACCAGGTACAGCGATTACTTTCTATATTCCAGAAGAATTGAAAGATATTGAATGGTTGGAAAATAAAGGTATCAAGTTCGAATTTAAGGACATCAAAAATCACCAAATGATCGATGGTAAAGACCACGATGCTCGTTCTGCACGTCAAAGAGCACCTGAAGTGGATAACGCTGTTGCCGGTATGATTGAACGTACCAAACGTAGTAAGGTAAAACCTGGCTACAAAAAGAAATTAAGTCGTCAAATTGCGAAACACAATAAAGACACACGTATGAAAGATCAACGAATCAAACGTCGTGACCAACGTAAACGCAACAAAGAAGAAAACAAAGTCGATTATTAAAATTAGACTGCGCCAAAAACCGTTTAGATTTGAACCGTTGGAAGAAAATGAAATTCAAGCCCGTACTTTGGGATTGAACGAATTTTCTGAAACGCAGTCAAATCTGGTTTTTGAAACAGATTTTAATAGACTGCGCCAAAAATCGCTTAGATTTGAAGTGCACGTCAGAAACAGGCTGGGAGCTAACTTGCCCCAGCCTGTTTTTTACTTATATGTAGTAAATAGATGAATTTTCAGGTGATTTATTCATTTATTCATCCAAATAAATGAATGATTTTATCGCTTTTCACTTATATGGCAGAATAAGTGAATCATAAAGTAAATTTTTCAATTATCGAAAGAAAATAAATGAAAAATGCCAACCCATCCTATCAACGCCCCATCCAATAAAAAAAGAGGATGGGACAAAAGGCTCTAAAAAGGCATACACAATTCTTAATAAGACTTGTGTACGCCTTTTACTTTGAAAAAATTCTTATTATTTTTGATTGAAATATATCATGGGAACAGGTTAAAGGACTGAAAGTGTAGTTCCTTAGCCGTGAAAGGGTATGAAATCGAGACCTTGGCTCGATTTCAAATTGAAAGACCTTGGCTTTCAATGGTCCCACGGCTCACAAGGAACGTACACTGTAAGGACAAAAATCTATGATTTTAATTTTTTGTCCCAGCCTCTTTGATGTTTAATCTTTTGGTATTTTGATGACTTGTACTTTTTTCAGTAGTTGCCAGATGCGCACTAAGGCGAAGAGGTACATCAATTCTAATTGGTAAATGGCATATAGGCCAAATAAATTACATACTGTTATCACGATTAGGGGCATGGTGATGGCTACGATTGCTAGATGTAGACGCATTTTAAATTTCAAACGTAAGCGAATGGCATCTGGAAGTAAACCAATAATGATGGCAATCATGATTGCTGCTAGTAAAATATTGAATAGATTTCCTAGTACTACCATGATGAATACAAGTGGATAGTAAGCTAGGCTTAATGTCGACATGGCGATTACGATTTCTTTTAAGCCTTCGCTGCTCGCTGAATCAGCCAATTGATCGTAGGTAAAGGCCATGGCTTGTCCCATGATAGTCAGTGTAACGTTGTCGGTGTTGTTTTCTAAGGTTATTAGACTGCCGTTACCAGACGTGACTTGATCAGTTGTTATTTGGTTGTCAGGGTCATAAGCATAGGTCATTAAATCCGTTTTGAATATGAATGGCTCTGTGCCGGATGCTGTCATTTTGCCATCTGCTATTTCATAGGCTGGAATTTGATTGGCTACTGATTGCCCATTGCTTGCTAATAGGTCAAATACTTGAAGAGTGTCCAAGAAGTTTGGGATGGAGGCTAGGGAGACCAACAGCAAGGTATAGGCGAACATGCGCTTATAAGAGTAGGCGATGACACGGATGGTTTTTGGATAATTTACGATGGCATCATATAAGATGACGAGTAGGTTGGTTTCTTTCATACATTCGCTCTTTTCTGTAAACTCGAAGGAGTCGTTTTGTGGAGAAATGGTGATTTCTCATACTAACTTCTATTATAACAAAGTTTAATGTAAAAATATGCCTGGGTGTTCAAGCTGTAAGCAATTTATTAAAAAATGAGAATTTAATAAGCAATATTTTTTGATATTTAACACAAGGATTGATATGATGAACTTACAACAAAAAACTTAATTTCTAAGGAGGAATTTTTAATGGCTTTTGAATTACCAGAATTACCATACGCTTATGATGCTCTAGAACCTTACTTTGATGAAGAAACAATGCACTTACATCATGACAAACATCATAACACTTACGTGACTAATGCTAACGCTGCATTAGAAGGTACTGAATTAGCTGACAAATCTGCTGAAGAAATTTTAGCAAACTTTGATTCAGTTCCAGAAGACAAAAAAACTGCTGTTCGTAACAATGTTGGTGGACACGCTAACCATACTTTATTCTGGGAACAATTTGCTGCTAATGCAGGTGGAGAACCTACAGGCGCATTAAAAGAAGCTATCGATGCTAAATTCGGTTCATTTGCTGAATTCCAAGAAGCATTCAAAACTGCTGCTACTGGTCGTTTTGGTTCAGGTTGGGCATGGCTAGTTGCTGACAACGGTGAAGTTGCTATCACTTCAACACCAAACCAAGATTCACCATTAATGGAAGGTCAAACGCCATTATTAGGTATCGATGTATGGGAACATGCATACTACTTGAAATATAAAAACGTACGTCCAGACTACATCGCTGCATTCTGGAATATCGTTAACTGGGATGTTGTAGCAGAACGTTTTGACGCTGCTAAATAATCATCTTTCAGTGTAAGCTAATAGAAGGTGGGCATGACGCTCACCTTCTTTTTTATTTAACTAAGTGATATCAACTCTATAGTTGACTATTAAAAAAAGAGACGGAGGTTAGGACAAATTGATGCCAACCTCGTTTGCTGTATCGTGAACGATATCATTCCTGAATAATGCGCGGTTCGAGACAAAAACGCGAAATTGTATCGAATGAAATTTCATTCGATAAAAAAATGATGTTTCTTACTGAATGACGGTTCATTCAGTACAAGGCATAAAAGCTATCTAGAATGGGGGTTCTATTCAATAAAATAATCTTTTTTTTATACCATAGCCATTTATTCGATATAAAAACCAAAAAATTCTCGAATGACAGTCCCATTCGAGAATCGCTGTTTTCTAAACAAGTACGGGACAATGCTTTCTCTGATATATTTCAATCAAAATTTATAAGAATTTTTTCAAAGTAAAAGGCGTACACAAGTCTTTTTAAGAATTGTGTACGCCTTTTTAGAGGCCTTTTGTTCCAACCCCTTTATCATATTAATTGTTTTTATGCGTTAGCTGATTTTTTCTTTTTACCATAGATATAGATAACAATTAGGACAGCACCTGTGGCTATAGTAATGATAGTGCCTAGTACAAGTCCTTCTGGTAGATAGTAAAAGGAAACGTCATAAGTTCCAGCCTCAGGGAATTGAATACCCATAAAGCCACCATCAAGTAGTTCAACAGTGTCAACTGGTTCGCCGTTGATACTTGCATGCCAACCTTTAGCGTATGGAATGGTTAACATCAAGTATTTACTTGGATCATCAACCGTTACGCTTCCCGAGAAACTTGTATTATCAAAGCTGTCTAGTTGTAAATTGCCTGCTGAAAGGTTTGTAGACATGGTTTTAATCGTTGCCGGATCAAGGGTATAGAGGTTGACATCAGACAGTGTTGTGTCATCATCTAACAATTGAATCGTAAATATTTTCTCGGTATTTTGGTCATCACTCGCAATATTGAATACTTGGATGGATTGATAAGAAGTATCGTAATCTAGCTCCTCACCATCAAGGAAGTATTTTACTTCCTCATCATCCAAATAAGACGGCACGGTAATATAGTAGGACTGGTTGGACTTCATATTAATGTGAATATCAATGAAGGAATCCTCCCCTGAATCATCGCGGGTATAGGCCGTATTGACCATAGATTCATCTTGAGAAGTCACATGGAAGAGATCAATACTGGCGAAATTAGCAATCTCAAATTGATCGAGCGATACGCCATCTGTAGGCCCTTGCCCCAATAAAACATTCAGCAATTCATCTTGCAGGTAAATGGGGTTGACATCGGACGCATCAACCTCAGTAATGGCTTGATCCACCATATAGCCTAGAGATAGGGCGTTGGGATTTTCATAAACCAACATTTGATTAGTAACTTCAGCCACATCATATAGGCCGAGGTCAGCGCGGTGTGACGTCACACGGTCGGACAAATTCCCTTGGTCAGATGCAAATGGTGTGAGTGAAAAGTAGTATTTTACCCCAAATAAGGCATCTGTTAATAGGGTACCCGTCGTATAGTTTGTGAAACCATCACTCATCGGAAAACCAAGTTGCTTGAACAACTGTGTGGTGTTTCGTTCCAACGTCGAGTTGAAATGATTCAAGTCGTAGTAACCCAATTGCATGGCATCATTTTTGGTACGCTGGAAGGTCTTGGTCATACGATAGAATTCATTTTCGCGAGGGCTATAGGACGACACTAAGGGCTTTGTTTCACTAATGTAAGTAGCAAAATCGTCCTCTTTCAAGTAGGAAATGCTAGCAATTGTGATGACTGAATTGGCAAATACTTCACTGGCTGTAATCACCAACAAGAGCGCATATATCAATTTATCGAAGTCAGCAGCCATAATCAGTAGCGCCGCAATGCCGACAAATAGGATAAAGGTAATAATGACAGTTGTGGCTGAAATATAATCGAACTCATCGATTCGGTATAAGAGATAGCCGCACGCAGTGGCAAATACAAGTAGCAGTGAGAGGGCTGCTTTCATTGATAAAGTTGGTTTTAGTCTGTATACCTGATAGCCTATATACAATAGGAAAAATGAAAATACGAATGAAAAACGGTATGGGTACCAGATGGGATATTGGAAACCATGCCAAACTAGATTAAAGGCCGATATATTCATTGATAGTAATAAAATCACAGTCACTGCCAAGGCTGCTAATCGTTCACTTAGTGCAATTTTCTTATAAAAGAAGAAAAGGATGGCCATGATTAATGGGAGGCTACCGATAAATACATTTGGTAAGCCGTCCGGCATCTGATCGAAATTAAAGGGACCGAGCACAAATTTAGAAACAATATCATAGATGGGATAATCGGCTTTTAATTCGAGTGCTGGTGACGATTGTGCACCTTTGGATGTCGCCAAAGCATAAAATGTTGGCAACAATAGAAAGGCGGATAAACCACCCCCAGCCAGAGACCAACCTGCAAATTTAGCGGTGGTAGTTGTCAGATAGCGTTTGATTGTGGTGAAATAGCTGGGCGCAAACTGACTTGGTGTAGCTAAACTATCGTTTAAAGTTGCGGCCATTTCTGGTTCATGTAAGTCCTTTTTGCTATGTGCAACGAATCGATAAGCATAAAATAGGACGACGAAGATACAGATCATATAGCCGATATAATAGTTGGAAATTAAAATGGTAGCTAACCAAAAGGCATAGGTCCAACCTGCTTGACCCCGCATGATTTTCTCTAATCCCCAGATAAGGAAGGGCAGGAAAATGACACCGTCTAACCACATGACGTTTAATTGGTTGGCGGATAGGTAGCCGATGAAGGCATAAGCAAAGGAAAAGGTGAGTGATTGCCAGGTCACTTCATTATATAGTCTACCTAACATGTACTGGAAGGCAGCAGCGCCAGTAGCTAATTTTAGGACGACAATCAGGGCTACGGCAAAGGATAACCAAGATTGCGGAAAGATTAAGAGTAATAGGAGATAGGGCGACATGAGGTAGTATGACCAGGTGCCGACCATCTCACCACCGGTAGCTTTGGTGAAGGAATAGAATAGTTGGTCCCAATTCCCATAAAAGACGTCGCGGTAGTATTGGTAAAAATCAACATATTGTTGGCCCAAATCGACAGTTAGTATGGTGCCGTTGCCAAAGGGCGCAATTTGTAATCCCACGGCAAAGAAGGTGCCCATCAAGACAAAGACGGCTAAGAATAAGCCAATCATTGCTGATTTGAGTGGGTGTTTTTGACATATTTTTTGTAGTGCTTGAAATAGTTGCGTCATGACACGTACTCCTTTTTTGAATTGCTATTAGCATATCATATTTATAATTCGTGGCGGCTTACCAAAGCACAAATTTACAAAAACTAAATGTATGTATGCATTTTCAAAAGAATCTTAATAATTTCCATACATGTATACAGGGGTTTTTGTGTATAATATAATAGATTACATTGTCCAAAATTATTGGGAATTTTTGGCAACAGTAAGTGTTTTATTGAAAGTAGGTGATAAGTTGGGTCAACATGATCAAAACAAACAAAAACTTCACAAAAAAACTGAAGAAAAGATAGAAAAGTCGGGGTATGACGATAATCAACCAAAAAGACGCGCACCCATTTGGGGTCCCTTTTTAAGCCGATTAAATGTGATGATGATTGCCATCTTTGTCTTATTTGCGGTATTAATTTTACGATTAGGTTATCTGCAATTGGTTCAAGGGGATATGTTCTCTGATTTAGTCAATGCGACAGAAACAACGATAGTTGAGGAATCGGTACCACGTGGGCTTATTATCGATGCCAATGGCGTGGTAATGGTGGATAACGAACCATTACAAGCTATTTCTTATACGCGCGGCCAACAAGTGTCGGGTGAAGATATGGTAGCTACAGCCAATGCATTAGCAAATTATATTGCGGTATCGATTGAAGATGTGTCTGAGCGCGATTTACAAGATTACTTTGTCGCTGCCAACACTGATTTAATCAATGATCGATTGACGGAAGAAGAATTAGCCGCTGCGGATGATGAGATTTATAGTATTCAGTTATCATATGTAACGGATGAAGATATCAATGGATTATCGAATCAACAAAAAGAAGCAGCTGTTATCTTTGCCAAAATGAATGCAGCATCTGCCTTATCCACTGTCTTTATTAAAAATGAAGAAGTGACAACTGAAGAAACGGCAGTGGTTGCAGAACATGCCAAAGAATTACCAGGTGTGAATGTGACGATGGATTGGAAACGAACTTATCCACTTGATTCACTGCTACGTTCATTATTAGGTGGTGTGACAAGTACTGAAGAGGGTATTCCTAGTGATTTACAATCTTACTACTTGGCTAAAGGCTATGCCTTGAATGACCGTGTAGGGACCTCATATTTAGAATTAGAATATGAAGATTTATTGCGTGGTTCGAAAACGACTTATGAAACAGAAGTCAGCCAAGATGGGGATATTCTTCGAACAGAACAAACTTATGAAGGTGAGATGGGTAATACCATTCAACTATCCATTGATTCTGAATATCAAGCAGAGCTTGAAGAATATGCAACCCAATATCTTGAATCTGCAAGTGATCCAGCCAACAATCAAATTTATATTGTTGCTTCGGATCCTCAAACGGGTGAAGTATACGCCTTGGTTGGAAAACGAAAAACAGATGACGGCGAAATTATTGATGATGCCCTTGGTACGATCAACTCTTCATTTATTTCAGGGTCTGTTGTCAAAGGGGCAACGATTGCAACTGGATATGCGACAGGTTTACTCGAAGTAGGTTCTGATAATGTGAAAACCGATGAACCACTATACTTCTCTGGAACACCAGTAAAAGGTTCTTGGTGGTTTACATCGAATAATGATTCAGCACCAAGAGAGTTGACAGATAAACAAGCCTTAGCCTTGTCTTCAAACATCTATATGATTAAGATTGCCATGGCCTTAGGTGGTATCAACTACTATGAACCAAATATGGACTTAGCTGGTCTTGATACAGATGCTATTTATAAACAAATCCGGTCTCACTTTGCTGAATTCGGTTTAGGGGTTTCAACTGGTATTGATTTGGAAAATGAATCAACTGGTATTAATGGTGGGAAAACTGCTCAGCCTGGTAATGCACTTGACTTGGCTTTTGGTCAGTTTGATACCTATACACCAATCCAATTGAACCAATACATTTCAACCATGGCCAATGGTGGTACACGTTATGCGATGCACGTCTTGGATAAAGTCTTAGCGCCTGCTGAAGATACAACTGAGGGTGCTGTGGTGTATGAATATGAACCGACAGTATTAAATCATGTGTCACTAACAGATGAAGAATTACAAGAAGTTCGCGAAGGTATTTGGTCAGTTGTGAATACAAGCGAAGGTTTGGGTTACAATATTTTCAACGGATTCCCAATTGAAGTAGCTGGTAAATCAGGTACAGCCACAATAGATGATGTTTATGAAAATTCTACTTGGGCAGGTTGGGCGCCTTATGATAATCCAGAAATAGCCGTTTCCATCGTTATTCCAAATACAAAACCGGGTATTGCTACCTCAGCACAAGCAATTGCGCCTGCTGTATTAGGTTTGTACTATAATATTGATGAATATCAACAAGCGATAGCAGATTAAGTCATGAATCAGAAGGCTGATATTTTCTTCCAGCCTTCTGATTTATTGTATTTACGAGTAAGGTAAAAAATACTTGGCATATGTATATAGATTATGATACAATACTCAAGTATGGTTACTGTATATCAGTTAATAATTTTATTGTATTGGAGGGGTATCGCATGCGTGTGAATATTATTTTAGAAAACACTGAACTAAAAGGTGAACGTGTTTACTTAACAGAAAAAAACCGTCGTAACAATCCAGACCGTTTAGAAGTAAAAAAATATAGTCCAAAATTACGTAAAGTTTGCTTGTTCCGTGAAGTTAAATAACTACGTATTCAAACCGTTGAGCCTCTAAGGTTTTAGCGGTTTTTTATTTTAATTCTTCTGTTAAAGTAGCATAAAAGTAGCAGTTACAAGCCTAAGTTTTCTAGCTTATCCGTGATATTCGATTCCATTTTCTTGGTTACGTGGGTATATATCTCAGTAGTCATCTTGCTGTCAGAGTGTCCCACACGCTCCATGATAGCTTTCAAAGGTACGTTATTTTCAGCAAGTAGTGATACGTGGGTATGTCTAAAATAATGAGATGAGAAACTTTCGCTATTTGGATATCCTAATTTAGCGCCTGCGCGTTTTAGTGAATTATTGAAGGATGTCACTTGGATTGGTGTTCCGCTTGCCGTTGAAAAAATATAGCCGTCTTGATTGCCACTTTCAAGGCTATCTAATTTCATTTCCATAATTCTTTGTTTGACTAAATCCACACATCTATCTGTTAGACCAATCTCACGATAAGATTTTGATGTCTTTGGCAAGCCTTTGGTTGCGTGTTTATACCCGTTATTAGTATCAATTGTACCGTGCAGCTTAACGGTTTTTCGATTAAAATCAAAGTCCGATTCTTTTAAGATAATCGCTTCACCAATTCGGCAACCGGTTAGATACATAAACTCAGCAAGTCTTGAAAGTCTACCAGTTTTCTTATGCTGATTTAAGTAGCTGATGATTGCTTCCGCTTGTTCTTTTTCAAAATACTTAGCACCAATCTTATTTAGATCATCTAGCGTTTGAGGTTGCTTCACAAGTTTTACGTTTTCCATCGGTGAGTATTCGATTATCGACATATCCACTGCGTACTTCAGCAATTGACCTAGCATATTTTTTACGGATTTAGTATACCCATAAGAATAATTTTCCAAACCATTAACCCAGTTTTGCAAATATCTACTATCTAGATTATTGACTAAAATATCCATATCAATAGTTTCTTCTATTTTAGATTTAATTGCGTTGTGTGTTCGAATACTACCATTTCTAAGCGTTTTAAGGTGCAGTGGGTACCATTCTGCCATGAGTTGATTCAAAGGCATAGATGTGCCTTTTTTAGTATTTAAAACAGTGACAATTTTATCGTCAAGTATCTGCCTAGCCTTTCTTTCAGCTTGTTTGGACTTACTTGTCAAAGTGACGGACTTATACTTGCGTTTTTCGGTGTAAGGGTCTGTATATGATTCTGTGTATTTAAATTTCCCGTTTTCCAATTCTTCCATCCACATGGATTTTCAACTCCTTTCGTGCTAAAATATAGGTACACAAAAAGCACACATAGTGCATTTTGTTAAACTTCAGATTGCCTCACTCTTCGACCGGCCAAAGTAGAGAGTGGGGTGTTTTTTATTCTTACTCTGATAAATCAATATAGACTGTGTCGCCGCCACCTAGATAAGACATTTCCATTAGCGCGCCAGTTGTATCTTCTGGTACTAGTAACACGATATTACCTTGAGCAGTAGCTCCAGGGAAGATTGATTGGTCACTTAATTGATTGTTGCTGAATGCCATATGTTCTGAATTATCCACACTTGAACCGTCAGCGTCGTAGATTTGTTCAGTTAAGAAAAGATTAAAAGGTACGTCTTCTGAACCTTCAAGTAATTCTACACTTGTATCAAACACCAACCATTGGAACCCTTCTGGTGCTTGGTCATTAAACTCATTTTCAGACGTTAGGAAGTCTTGAGCTTCTTGTCCAGTTATTACATTGTTGAAAGTGATTTTAATACGGCCATCAATTGGTGTGTAATCATCAGAATCGGGATCAGAATATTGTACATCCATTTCAAATGTATCAGCGAGCGTGTAAGGGTTAGAACGTTTTCCTTGATTGCTATCAGTTGCCCCTTCTTCTTTTGATGAGTCATTTTTAGTTGAGTCTATTTGCTCGGTAGATGGTTGCGCTTCGCTTGATTCAGTATTTGCAGCGGTTTCACTTGAACCGTTTCCACAAGCTACCAAAACAAATGCTGACATACCCAATAAAAGTAATTTCTTCATATTAAAATCCTCCAATATATGATATATTTTATTTAACCAATAAACGTCCTACCAATCTAACTGACTGGTAGGGCTTTAAACTATAATTTAAAACTTACTTCGACAACCTTGCCAATAATACGAGCTGGGTTGTTTTTATTTATGATGATAGGTTCGTAATCATTATTTTCAGGTTGTAATAATATTTCGCTACCAATCTTCTTAACTCTTTTTAAGGTAGCTTCCGTGTCACCGTTGACTAAAACAGCAGCGATTTCACCATTTTCAACATCATCTTGTACTCGACATAATGCTAAAGCACCATCTTGTATAAGAGGGCTCATTGAATCTCCCTTACATTTAAGATAAAATAAATCTCCTTTTGGTAAATCTTCAGATATACGTTGTTTATATTCATCCACATTCTGTTCAGCGGTGATTGGGTCACCAAGTGCTATTGTTCCAAGCAAAGGAATTCTAGTGACTGTTATAGGTAATTCGGCGACATTTGTCCACCCCATTAAATATATAGGCGATACATTAACAGCATCAGCCAAGTTACCTATTATCTCATTGTCTAATTTGCTAACTTGTCCGCTTTCATATCTCTGTACAGTACTTTTTGACTTACCTACTTTTCTAGCCACTTCATCTAATGTTAGTCCACTTATTTCTCTGGCGTGCTGTAATCTCTCTCCAAAACTCATTTTTTTCTCACCTCCTGTATATCTTCTATTATATAGTAGGGTTTCTTTTTGTGCAACAAAACTTTGACAAAAAAATATAAAAGTTGCATTTTATGCTTGCAAAGTTGCATAAAACGGGATATACTTAAATCAAGTTAAAGAAAGGAGGTAATGACATGTTAGTGAATGGAGATAAATTGAAAGGCCTTATTAGATCTAAAGGGCACACTTATAAATCACTTGAAAAAGAAGCTAAAGATAAGGGGATAACGCTAAATCAATCCACCATTAGTAATGTAGCTAATGGTACTCATGGTCCATCTTATCCAACTATTCAAGCTTTATACACGGTGTTAGAGATGACTCCGCAAGAAGGTGCCGAAATTTTTTTCGAAAAAAAGTTGCATAAAACGGGATTTCCTAAAGAGAAAAGTTTAGAGGAGGTATAAAAAATGAACGAACTAGAATTAGGTTTCAAAGTCATTAATAACAAAGAACAATACGATAATTATTATTGTGTATCAACAGCAGGAACGGTCGTGAGTCCTTCATATTTAGATAGAGCTGGCAAACTAAGAAAAATGAAGGTGTTAAAGCCTCAAGTGCGAGGAAAAGGATATTTATACGTTGGATTATTGAAGGGTGGAGTCCAGACAGGGGTAGCTGTTCACCGACTAGTTGCTGAAACATTTATTCCAAACCCTCACAACAAGCCTGAAGTTAATCATATCGATGGGGATAAAACAAATAACTGTGTCAATAACTTAGAGTGGGTTACTACTAGCGAAAATGCTATACACGCTTTCGAAACAGGTCTAAGGGAACCAAAAGATCAAGTGGGAGAAAAGAATACAATGGCTAAACTCACAAAAGAAAACGTTCTTACAATTAGAAAAAGTACCAAAAAAGTAGAAACACTTGCAAATAAGTTTGGTGTATCTAAGTCGGCTATTTATAAAATCAAACAAGGAAAACGGTGGGCGAATTGTTAAAAGATGAAAATATCCTACCTTTAATTGAAGTTGGTGATCAAATTGCAAATAGAAATTAAAGAAAAAGTAGACACAGGTATCTGGTACAGACAAATATCACTTACAGAATTATTCGTCGGTTTATCACTTGCGACGATCAAAAAATACACAACAGAAATGGAAAACCTTCCACAATTTCAAAAAGGTGTTTTAAAGCCTGGACATAGTATTACATTAGTAAACTATGACACTTTCCTAAAATTCTTAGTGTGGAAAGAAGAAAACAAATACAGGAGATGACAACATGACACAAGACACGAAAATCGCAGGCTGGTCAATCATCACAGCAATCGCAGCACTGATGATACTGATGACAACCGAATTCGATAAAGATATCTTTTGGGCTTTAGGTTGGTTGTTAATCGCAATCTTAGGATTCTGGAAAATGTTTAGAGCCGACGATTATGAGATTGACGAGTAAGCAGTACGCAGAGCAAGCGAAGGTGAAATTAGAAAAGTATATTCAGACTGGGAATTTAGAACGTTTAAAAGATGCAAGTTTGTTAGTTAAGCATGCGGAAGTTGAAGAAGTGATGGTAAGAAGATTCTTTGAAATAAAGGCGAGGAATTACAGTTGAAGGTGGTGAAACAATGGAAGGAACATACGATTTTGACGAGATTTGGAAACCAATTGAAGGATATGAAAATCTATACCAAATAAGTAGTTATGGTCGAGTGAAATCTAATGACAGAACAGAAACATGCAAGAACGGACTTGTTAGATTCAGAGAAGGTAAAATACTAAAACCGCACCAAAATTATAATGGATATTTATGGGTTAGTTTATGTAAAAACGATAAAAGAAAAAAGAACAAGATTCATAGATTAGTAGCTAAAGCTTTTATACCAAATATTAATAATAAGCCACAGGTAAATCATATTGATGGGAATAAGCACAATAACGACTTAAAAAATTTAGAATGGGTAACTTCTAAAGAAAACATGGAACACGCTATAAAAAAAGGTCTTTGGGAAGTTCCAAAAGGAACGAAAAACCCAACTAATAAACTTTCTAATGAGAATGTGTTAGACATTAGAGATTTGTTAAATGAAGGTGTAACAGTTAAGGAATTGGCTGAAAAATATAGTGTACACACTTCAACCATTTACCGTATCAAACACGACAAAGCTTGGTCATGGCTGAGAGGAGGGAGTTTGTAATATGGACTTTTATTACGACAAAAATGAACAGCAGTTTTATCCAGATGAAGAACGTGATCTCGATTACAAAGTCTATGTAACTACAACACACACCGTACCAGCACGTAGCGCCGAAGACGCCATCGAAACGGTCAAATATGACCCCGAATTCTATAAAGATTACGGCAGTGAAAGTTATGAAGCAGAGATTCTTTAGAGAGTACGCAGTTTACGCAGGCGATAATTTCATCGACTTAGGAACCAAAAGAGAACTTTTAGAAAGATTAGAAATTGATCAAAGGCAATTTACTTGGATGACTAGAGCTAGCAGATATGTAGCGGATGGCAAACGCCCGTGGGGTACGAGAGTAGCCTTTGAAATAGAAGATTCGGGTATCGAGTGTGATTTATCGATACGACTCGCAGAACTGCTCAGAGCGCACGATATGACGAAATACCACCTACATCAATTGAGCGGTGTATCAAGCTCAGGGCTTACTAAAATTTTAAACGGCGAAGGAAGTTTTGTCGCTGAAGAAACAGTCTTAAAGATTGCGAAAGGGTTTGACATTACTATAGAAGAATTATTGGAAGGTGGTGGAAACATTGAACATAAAGGAACAGGAACGCATCCTACAGGCTTTTAAAATCTTAACTGGCACTAAATATCAAGGTTCCGATGAAGTAGTTGTAGATAGCTTTGGATATGAAGATTTCAAAAGTCATTTTGCAATCTACAACGGCAAACGATACAACATTGTGATTCAAGACATAGAAAAAGACCCTGCGTCAACAGAGTCTGAAAAAGTAAAACTTTAGTTAAGGAGATTATAACATATAATGCTTCCAGAAAAACGAGTAGAAACACAAATAAAGCGGTATCTAGACAATTTAGGTGCTTATTGGATTAAGACTTTGGGTGGTTCAGTACCTGCAGGGACACCTGACATATTAGCTTGTGTTAATGGGTACTTTGTAGCTATAGAGGTCAAGAAACCAAGTGGTGGAGTTGTTTCGGAACTACAGAAATTTCAAATCAAAAAAATACAGAATGCTGGAGGTGTTGCCTTTGTTGCCAAGTCAATTGACGAAGTCAAATCAGAATTATCAAGATTCAATGTTATATGACTTTCAAAAGAAAATTGTTGATAATTCGAAACCTAATTTCTTGATAGCGAGTGATGTGGGTACAGGTAAGACAATGATGGCTATTCATCACTATTTAAAATTTAACAAAGGTGAACCACTATTGATAGTTGCACCACCTGCAAAGATTAAAGAAGGTGGTTGGGATACAGAGATAGACTTAGTTTCAAAAACTTATGGCATTGAAATTGATTACAAAATGTTGAGTTATGGTGTTCTTTCAAAGAATTGGAAGTTATACAAAAGCTACTATGTTGTGTTTGATGAATGCCACTATGTCAAGAATCCTACCAGCCAGCGCGGGAAAGCAGCGTATCAATTGACGAAGTTGTCGAGTAACTTCCTTCTATTAAGTGGTACACCTGCGAGCAATGATATTGGAGACATGATCAATTACTTTATAATGTTTGGATTTGTTCAAAACAAAACCCAATTCAATAAACAGTACGGAATTTGGGAACAGAAGTTTTTTGGCCAAAGAATGATTAACCAAGTTATTGATTATAAAGATCAAGGAAAGTTACTTAGCTGGTACAAGTCAATTGCTGTAAGTATCAAGAAAGATGATGTGCTAGACCTGCCACCAATTATCTTTAGAACAATCAAATTCAAAGCATCAAAAGAATACAAGATTATCGCTAAAGATCGTGTGTTAAATGACAAAGCGTATGACAATCCATCGAGTCTAACACACGGACTTAGAGAACACGCAAATACAGATGAGAAGTTAGCTTATCTGCAAATGCTTTTTGAAGGCACGGATAACAATATCGTAATCTTCTACAATTACAATTCAGAACTTGATGCAATCAAAGAAATCGCAAAAGATAAAACAGTTTTCGAAGTGAATGGGAAACGTCAACAAATCCCACACAAGATTGATTGGGGCGAACTTAAGAACAGTGTGACTTTGGTGCAATACATGGCAGGTAGCGCTGGGATAGAACTGCAGTATGCGAATATCGTAGTTTATTACACGCCTACATTCAGCTTTCAAGATTATGCTCAGTCTTTAGGGCGTACTCATAGAAATGGACAAAATAAAAAAGTAACTGTTTTTAAATTCAGTACCAGTGAAACAATTGAAGAAAATGTTTGGGGTGCTTTGGCCAACAAACAAGACTTTGACAAAAAACTTTATCTTGAAACAAAGTTGGGAGTGAAATGATGACAGAAGAATTTAAAGGTTTCGGACTTCAAAAGCAAGACACAAATGTCACTGAGAACCGAAACATTTATGTTGGTGGTTCAGACGTGCCAGTAATTTTAGGGCTTAGTAAATATAAGAACCAGTACGAGTTAGCACTTGAAAAAACTGGACTAAAAAAACGTGAGTATGTAAGTAATCCTTATATTGTCTTTGGTAACCAACTAGAACCACAGATAAGAGAGTACATTAATGCCAAAAATAATATGAACTTCGTAGTTGATACATATATTGACGAAGAAAAAGCAATTCGCAGCAATGTTGATGGCATTGATAAAGAATTTAATATTTTACTAGAAATAAAAACGCACGGTAAAAACTACGACCAACGAGTTTACGAAGTGCAAATGCAACTTTACATGGCTCAAATCGGTTGCGATGCAGGTTGGTTGGCACTATATGAAAGACCTTCTGATTTTGATACTGAATTTGATGCAAGCCGTTTAGTCATCAAAGAAATTGAGCGTGATGATGAGTTGATTAATAAAATTCAGTCTGCAATCGAAACATTTTGGATTAGATGTGAATTCTTGAAAGACAATCCAGAGATGACCGAAACAGAATATTTCTCATTTGGAAGTGAGCTAGAAGCACAATTAATGGAATTGAAATCGATAGCGCCTCAATTATTAGAAAGGAAAGCGCAGGTTAAGGCGTTTGAGGAACGTGAGAAAGAAATTAAAGAAAAGCTGTATGAAGTTATGACACAAGATGATATCAAAAAAATCGAAGCACCTTTTATCATGATCACTCGAGTGTTGCCAAGTAAGCAAAGCCGTTTTGATAGCAAGAAATTTAAAGAAGAGCATCCTGATTTGTATGCAGCGTATGTTGTTGAGTCCGAGAAAAAAGGATACGTAAAGATTTCAGAACCCAAGGAGGTTAAATAATGAAAGTAAATCTAAAGACCGTTAATAAATATTTCGCTAGCCAAGAAGTTGAAGCTAACAACTTGGTTGAAACTGTAAAAAACGAAACAAAAGGCGAAGTAATTAAGAGCCAAATTGAAACCAAGAATCATAAAGACTATGGCAAATATTACGAAGTAACAATTGAAGAAGAATTTACAAATAGTAAATCTGTATTGGAAAACGGCTTTTAAGAAAGGAATTATTTAAATGAGTATTTTACCACCAAACAAACCACAAAAAACAGTTGATACACCTAAGAATTTCTTCATTTACGGTGCAACCATGAACGGAAAATCATATCTAGCAAGTGAGTTTCCTAATCCATTGTTTCTAGATACAGACGGTAATGCTTCTGCAAATCCATATCCAAGCGTTCAACTTCGTAACATTCGAGGCAAGTCTGGAAAGATTGAGCGTTCTGTAGTTGACCAATTTGATGAAATTATTACCGAGTTGCAAACAACAAAACACACTTATGAAACAGTAGTACTAGATGTAATTGATGACATTGTTGTCATGATTGAGCAATATATCTGTGACCGTGAGGGTGTTGAAACAATCGGTGATATTGGATATGGAAAAGGTTATGCAGCCTTTAGCAATATCTTCCAACAACTGGTGATTGAGTTAAAAGCACTACCTATCAATGTTGTATATGTTAGCCGTATTTCTACACGAGAAGAGAATAACGTAACTTATGAAATTCCTTCACTGAAAACAAAGCACGTCAATATTGTTAATGGAAATTGCGACTACATGATTCAAGCTAAAAAAGTCGGTAAAAACTATATTCGAATTGCAAAAGAAAAACGTAAAAACTACCAACGCGATCAGATTGCTGACCAACGCATCTTAACTATTCTAGACACAGTTACAAATGCTTTTGAAAAAACACGCAAAGTTGATAAAGCGAAACAAGATGAAATTGTTAAGAAATTAGACCAAGAAATCGAAGAAAAAGTTGTTGAGGTAGCACCTGAGGCGACAAAAGAACCTGAACCAACACCAGAACCAATCAACGCGCCTGCACCGACAAATAACACACAAGGTGTTGTCCGTAACCGTCCACGTCCACAAGTTTAATTTAAAAGGAGATAAAAAATATGTCATTAAAAGATTTAGCAAACCAAACTTTAGAAAACTTCAACCCTCAAACAGACAACGCATCGCAACAAGAAGCACAAGGTCTTCCTGAAGGTGAATTCGATGTAGTACTTAATTCGATTAAATTCCACGTATACGATAGCGGTTATGAATGTATCGCACTAGATTGCGAAGTGATTGCAGGCGACAACGTAGGGCAACACGAATTTATCAATATTAACTTAGATCCTGATTTTGTAGCAAAAGATGAAAAAGGTAATCCATACAAACTTTATGAAAAATACCCTAACTTATTAACAACCAATATCAAATATATCTCTCAATTAGCGTTTGCGACTGGTGTAACACTTGAGGAAGACGACTGGGAAGATATGATTTCATTGGGTCAAGCATTTAACGACCAAGAAGCAAAAGGTAGTCAATTTATTTTAGAGGTATCAAAATCTCAAAATAAAGCGAAAACAAAAACTTACACTAACTACGTGTTCGCAAAATATGCTGACGATCCTTTTGGCGCTGGTAATCAAATTGAGGTATCGGACGAAGACATTCCGTTCTAAATAATTCTAGAAAGCAGGGTAATTAATGGCACAGACATACAACTTACTGGTACATAACAGACCATTTAAAAGAAAGCCAGAACCTGCGCAAGTACCTCAAATTAACAATACTATTTCAGATTTCGCAACTTCTGTGACACCACAGGAGTTGGCTGAAATGGTGGGTGCGAATGGGCAAACAATGGTTCTAGCAATGATGAATGGCGAACGTAAAAAAGAAAACATGGCTAGCCAGCAAATTGTTGCTTTAGATTTTGATAACAGTGAAACAAGATTTGATGATAATGGAAACCTAATTAAAGATGAAAAGGGTAAAGCCAAAAAATTTAAAACTGAAGGTAGCAACTATTCTAGCGTTGCTGAAATTTTTCAAAATAAATTTGTTCAAAAAAACGCAAGTTTCTTATATAGCACTTTTAGTCACACGGATGATTGGCATAGGTTCAGATTAGTATTTTTCTTAGACAAGCCGATGACAAACAACAAACAAGTTGAAATGATGTACAGATGGCTGATGGATAAGTTTCCAAATGCCGATAAAGCCAATAAAGATAGCTCAAGATTATTCTTTGGTGGCACTGAGTACATTGAAATAAATTTCGATAATGTGTTGGACACGAGTCAAGTGACGTTCAAAAAAGAAGAAGTGAAGAAAGAAACACCTGCCATAGCTAAGAAAGTTGCACCAATCAAGCACGAAGAAGCAGTAGAAGCTTTTGATCGTTATTTAGATGAAGATAAAGAAAATTTACAAGATTATGAACACGCCTTGTCTGCGATTTGGGTTATTGCGAGAGCAGCGTTGTTGGGTGAAATATCGTACCCAGATGCTTACTTGTTTAGTGAAAAGTTAGCACTAGGAAACGAAGAGTGGGCTAAGAATAATCAAGTTAAATTAAAAGAAGCGCTTAAAACACCTTTACACGAATTTCACACAAACTATACTTTTTCCCAAAAATTCATGGGTAAGAACAATGTAGCGACTTTGGATAAGTCAGACATCATCGCTACATCTAAATATTTAGTAGAGCGATTGGATATTAAACTTTTTAACAACAACTTATATTTTAAAGATGGTAATCATTGGTTGAGTGACAATAACAAGTTACTTAGAGCTATTGATCAATATATTGAATTAAAGCATTCGCAAGATAATGAGTTAATGAACCAATTTATGAAACGTGCTGAACTAATTGAAGAAGAGTACTTTCCAATTCAGTTAAAGAATAATTTCCACATTGAAGGTGAGCGAGTACTTGAAGGAAGTGTAGATACTTTCACGCCATATTATTTAGATGTTGAACATGAACCTGCTGCACATGACGCAGATGTAGATAACTTCTTGGACTTCTTAACTTGTGACAGAAAGGATTTAAGAACTGTAGTAGAAGATATGATGGGTCACATCCTAATGTCAAAAGGATTTCCACACAAAGTTTTCTTTTTTATTGGCGAGAAGGGTGCGAATGGCAAGTCTACATTCTTGGAAATGCTGAATAGTTTTGTGGGTGATTTAGGTACAAACATCAGTTTAGAAAACTTTAACGATCCGACATCTGTAGTAGAGCTTGAAGGCAACCTAGTAAATATCGGTGATGATATTGATGCAAACTATTTAGAGAGCAGCTCAAATTTTAAAATATTGGCTTCAGGAAATACTTTAACAGTTAGACCAATTTACGCTACACCATACCGAATGAAGAACAAAGCAACATTAATCTTCACGGCCAACGACATGCCAACTTTCAAAGACAAGTCAGGTGGGATTGCAAGACGTTTGATTATTATCCCTTGTGACAATGTCGTAAAAGAAGCTGATTTTAGTATAGATGAGAAGTTGAGTACAGAAGGCGCTAAGCAGTATTTATTAAACCTAGCACTTGCTGGATTGACTAGAATCAAAAATAACGGTGGGCAAATATCAACTTCTGAAACAATTGACGCGAACGTGAAAAGTTATATTTTAGAATCTGATTCTATTCTAGCTTTTGAAGATGAGGTGGGTATTGACCCAAATGTTCCAGATAATGGCATTTATAGAGATTACAAAGATTTTTGCGGTGGAATTGGCGTGAAGCCATTTAGTAAAACTAGCTAACGCAAAGATTGAAAGAACTTGGATATGAGCATAAAAAAATTCAAAAATTTGGTAAACGATTTTGGTATTACGTAAAAGAAGAAGGGTAGAAAAGTGTCCTACTTTCTGTCCTACTTTTTAGAAAAGTGTCCTACTTTCTGTCCTACTTTAGTTTTTTAAAACCCTTGATACATAAGGGTATGTACTACTTGTACTACTTTTTTCTTTTATTTTAATAAAAAAAGAAAATTAATTATTAAATAAATAAATATATATAAATATAAAAGTATGACACCTAAAAAGTAGGACAACTAGGACACTTGTTGATATATCAAGGCTGCTTTTTATAAAAGTGGTACACAAAGTAGGACACTACTTGGACACAAAGTAGGACACTTTAATTTTAGGAGGAAAAACAATGACTAAAAACAAATTCCTAGACGACTTAATCAACCGCTTAGAAGAAATCAGCCGTAGTGATCGTGGGATTCCGTCCGCTGTGCTTATTAACAGCGATGAAGCAAAAGAGCTATTAGAAAGTGATTATGTCAAGCGTGATGAGTTAACTGCTGATGATATCCCACAATCCATAATCGACAGTATCTACGAAGACGGCGAACGTGCAGGATACGAGCAAGGGAGTTTTGCTAGCGAGAAGGTAAAAGTGCCAGCATATGTTGCAAAGTGGATTGAAGAGAAGGTTACTGCTACAGGTGTCTTTGAGGCTATTAGCGTTTTGTATGGCTATTGGCAAGCTGATGATTTAGACCTGAAAGTCGAAAATTGGGTTAATCACGGCAAGGGAAGTCAAAAGAAATTACTAAGTGCAATCGTAAACGGATATGAAGTTGAGGAAGACGAAAAACTGTATCGGATTTATGAGCCCACAACACAACGATACTTAACTTTTTCTGCCGGACATTATGTTTGGTTTTCAGGCAAACACGACGATGTAAAACAACAATTCACAGAAAAAGAAATCAAAAACTTAGACGAACGACTATGGGCGTTTGCGGTGGAGGACTAACAATGAATTTACAGGAAGAACTAAAAGCGTTGAAACAACGTATCGCTGAATTGGAAGAACTATCTAAAAAGGAGCAGGAGTTTCCACAGAAATACGATGATTGTTGGTATATTGATGATGATGCAGAGGTATTGAGTATGAAATGGTATAACAGCGAGTATGACCAAGGTCGATTGTCAATCGGCAACGTATTCCGTACCGAAGAACAAGCTGAATTTGCAGTTGAAAAACTAAAAGTCGAAGCTGAACTTCGGAAGTACAGTAGACCGTTTGAAAATGGGAAATTTAACTATTATATTTTCTTCTATACTGACAATAATTACATTGAGGTTGTGTATAAAAATGTTTGTCGCTCACAAGGCGGTATCTACTTTGAAAGCGAAGAAAAAGCCCAACAAGCTATTTCAACAGTCGGTGAAGAACGTATCAAGAAATACATTTTCGGAGTGGAGGACTAACTATGAACATCCAAGAAAGAATAGAAAGAATTGAGGCTTTAGAAGCAGAATTTAACGAGAGGCTTAAAGCATTGAAAGCGGAAGTGCAGCAGGAACAGGAGTTTCCACAAGATGGTGACTTGTACTGGTTTATAGATGACGAGGGCGGTATGTTCAGTGCATTTTACAAAAAACATTATCTTGATATAAACCGCCAAAAGATTGGTAACATTTTCCGCACAAAAGACCAAGCAGAATTTGCAGTGGAAAAACTAAAAGTCGAAGCGGAGTTACGGAAGTATAGTAGACCTTTTAAATACGGTAAACCTAACCGCAATATTATTCTGACAGATAACGAAAATGTTAGCACTGCATATTGGTACAAGAAACAAACACAAGGCGGTATCTACTTTGAAAGCGAAGAAAAAGCCCAACAAGCTATTTCAACAGTCGGTGAAGAACGTATCAAGAAATACATTTTCGGAGTGGAGGACTAACTATGAAATATTTTAAAACAATTGAAAACAGCGATTTTCATAAAGCACTTAAAAAGAACGAGCAGCAGAACAAAGACTGGGATACCATGATTGACTTTGTTAGTGAAATTTTAGGAGAACCAGAGTTAAAAGACATATACATGTCACCTAAATTAAGGGTGGATGTCAGCTTATTAAAAGATGAAAACAAAAAGTTGTTTAAACAAAATGGCGAAGTGAAACTGAGCAACAAAGCAGGTAAAGTTTTGAACGCTGCATACGAAGGGAAACTAAAAGAGCTTGGGTTAGATGATTACATGGATATCAGGACAATCTTATTCGCTTATGGTTTCCTAAGAAATAGCAGAAGTCAAAAGCAAAACCAATTCCAAAACGATGACTGGATAGTGTACTTTGAATCAAACGCACCATGGACTGAAAGAGAATATGCTAATCAATTAGAAGAAATTACAGAGGAAGAATTTTACGAGGCTAGACTTTCTTTAGCCAAGGAGGACTAACTATGTGGACATCTAACATTGAAAAAAAACGAAAAGCAAACGTTATTAGATCGTATTGCTGAATTGGAGGTAGACGAATGAAGTATTACAAGAAAGCCCAAATTATTAAACACGCTTTAGAATCGTATACCCAAAACAAAACCTATACTTCTGACACCGAAAGAAAGCAAGACCAACAAGTGTTAGACGAAATTAGAAATGAAGTCGTTGTTATGAAAGAAAAATATGGTATTCAACTTTCACCAGTCGAATTAGATTTCAAACAAAAACAATGGAGATAACCGAATGACCTACCTATTATCCCTAATCATCATCCTAACAGGTCTCACAGGAATGATCGTAATTGGCAGCTTTGTGTGGATTCTAGTAATCAACTTATTCGAATCAATTTTTGAACAGCAACAGGCAAAGGAGCGAGATAAATGTACAAAACGGTAACTGTTATTAAAGGAGAGTCTGGTCATATTCATATTAACGGCGAACAAGCGTTTGAAGATGTGACACGACAATTGAGAAATAATTCTGAAAATATTATCGTGACAGAACATAAGAATAATCACGTAACTGAAATGGTTATCAAGGCTGAAGATATTAAGGAATGTTATATAGCGGAGGTGGTGAGTTAGATGTCCTTGCACGAAACACGAAAATTAAGAAATGCTGTAATCCGTGTCGAAATGGAAGAAATGTTAGCTTTGCGTGATGAGTACGAATATCTAGAAAATGTAGATGTGCGCGCACTTGAAGCTGAATTAGAAACCACGAAAAGAAAATTGTCAGAGATTTACAACTATGTAAAGAGACGTGCAGCGAGTGCTGAAATTAGCTTGAATAAAAGGCCTAACAACCGTGAAGCCCAAGGAAAATTAAGTTTATGCAACGACATTTTAAAGGAGCTGGATGGTGAACCAACTAATATTTCCGAATTATTGGAAACTTACTCAAAGGGTGGAAAAAACGGAAAATGATTAAAATATTAGAATTATTCGGCGGTATAGGAGCGGCTAGAAAAGCACTAGTAAACCTAGGCGTGGAACACAAATCAATTGATTATGTTGAATGGAACGAGAAAGCAGTACGAAGCTATAATGCAATGTTTGACAATAGATACAAGCCGGAATCAGTAGTTGGATATAACTTAAAACCTGACATCTTGGTGCATGGTAGTCCTTGCCAAGACTTTAGTATCGCTGGTAAACAATATGGTGGGAACATTGAAGATGGCACAAGATCAAGTTTACTATTTTCAACGATTAAAATCATTGAAAATCTAGGCATTTGGAAACCAAAAGTGGTTATTTGGGAAAACGTAAAGAATGTTTTATCGAAGAAGATGATACCCGCATTTAATCACTACTTACGTGATATGGAAGCGTTAGGATACACCAACAGTTTTGAAGTTTTAGACGCGAGAGACTTTGGTATTCCACAAGCTAGAGAACGTATATTCACAGTTAGCATTTTAGGTGGAGAATACTTTAATTTCGATAATTTAGAATTTAAAAAGATGCGAGATGTTAGTGAATTTTTAGAGAAAGAAGTTGACGATAGATACACAATCACTCAACCAAGCATGTTGGCTAAAATCAATGCGACAGGAACAAGAAGTTTAAAGCCTGTGAAAGATTATGTTTGGACAATTACAACTAAACAAATGAGGTGTCCAAATAGTGGTGTTATCGACATTGGGAATGGGCAGTATCGCTTGTTAACTGAACGTGAATGCTGGCGATTGATGGGCTTCAGCGATGAAGATTTTGATAACGCAGAAAAAGCACACCCAAGACGTAAAAATTACTTAAACGGTACATTGTACCACCAATCAGGGAATAGCATTGTGGTGGACGTTCTTGAAGCAATATTTAAAGAGTTGTTAAAACTCGGGCAGGAGGAATTAGCATGACAGACAACATTAAACCAGAGCACTACCGAACAGGAGAAATTGACTTATTCGAAGAGTGGTATCTAACCTATCCCTTTGAACAATACAGAGCGATTATGCAGTCGCATGCTGAAAAGTATTTAAGACGGAATAAGGTTGATCGTGTGGAAGATTTAGGGAAAGCAATTTACACCTTAGAAATATTGAAAGAGAAAGAGATTGAACATGCTGGTGGGGATGAAGAAAGCATCACTAAAGACGGCACGATAACTTACAAAAGCGAAGAATATGAAAATACCTTCTTGTTGAAAGGTTTCTTGGAACATGGGTTCAATTACCTAGCTAGAGATTTTGATGGTGATATATACGTATATAAGTTCCCACCGATGAAAAGAAAAACGACGTGGTATGCACACACCATCGGGATCAACCGTGCTGAAAAGATTAATGATCACAGTTTCCCAGAGGTTGGGTGGTCTGATAAAAAACCAACTAAAATTGCTGATTTATTGGCAACTTACGAAAATGGTGGAGAAAACAGAAAGTAGGAGGACTAACAATGAAAATTGAAATTGATAAACCAGTAGTACCACAATGGTTTGATGAATGGTGTAGAAGTATGAAATATGCTGGAGATAAGGAGACCTTTATCCTCAAAGTTATGTTTTCAGTCAATCACTACAGTAGGTATGATGATTACCGTCGAGATAATGGTTTTTTTGATAAAGACCAATTCACTTATATTTCAGAAAACTTTACGAACGTTATTAACGCTATTCAATTTGGATATGAAGTAGACCAAGAACCACTTTACTACGCTAAAATTAAAGGTTGGGAATTAATTCATAATAAATGGGATAGATCGTACTGGAATTTACAAGACGATGACCTACGCGTTGATGAATACGGAGATTTTGAATATATGGAGAGCTTCTATAAATATAAGATGACAAAAGAAGAATGGAACGACTTAGGTATCAACGACACCAATGCTGATTTTGAAGTAGTGTCAGAATAATGACCTATGACGCGATTGTAACAACCAAGGAAGGTAAACAGTGATTTGCTTAGTTTTAAATAAAAAGGACGGGATTAAATTATGAATAAACCAATTATTTACTCAAAAGACAACTGCGTGCAATGTAACTTTACCAAACGTTTGTTCGATGAGTTGAACATCGAATTTGAAGAACGTAACATTGATGTGAACCAAACATATTACGACCAAGCCAAATCTTTAGGATACATGCAAGCACCAATCGTTGTGACAGATTTCAAAACGTGGTCTGGTTTTAAACCTGATGAGATTAAAGCAATTGCCAATAAATAGGAAAAATTGACAACTTGCCAATATTGTGGAAAGTGTGGGACTAGATGAGTAGACTGACACAATTATTATCACTGTTTGAAGAATACCAACAAGCTAGAGAGCGGAACAGACGGAGGAAATGGTATGGAATTAACCAATAATATTTTAACGTGGATATTGGTAGGTGGGTCTGTATTAGTAGTTATCTATATGATTATAGCACTATCATTTGGAGTTTTTCTTTTTAAGGAATATAAGAAGAGCAAAAAGTATCACGATGAACACGCTAAGAAAATGGCTGAAATGAGAAAAGATTTTGATAACCGACAAAGGAAAAATAAAACGAATCGATTCAGATAGGGAGTGATTGAGTGGCAAATGCAACATTTAAATATATTGAACAATTGCTATATGACTATCCAGACTATGAGCGTGAGATCAAATTAAGACGTGAGGAGCTTATGTATCCACGTAGAGAGCTAGACGAAAATATAGGGGGTAGTTCTAGTCATGATGATACAGGGTTTCCAGAACGCTATGTAATATCGCTAGAGCGGGATAAACGATTGAGAGCGTTGGAAGAGCAACAGCTTGTAATCAAGAATTGTTTGTTTGAATTAAGGATTGACGAACAGCGTGTAATTAAGAAACGATATTTCGATAGACCGCAAACGTTAACGTGGGATGGAGTAGCTTTAGAGTCTGGCTATTCCAAAATGCAGTGCTTAAGGATTAGGGAGAAATTGGTTAATAATATCGGTAATAAGTTAGGCATTATGTGAAATGTTACTAAACATGTTACTTTTGCCCCTTAAATATAATATATATTGATATTGTGATATTCGACTTGTAATAGCAGACATGTTTTCTTGTAAGAACAAGATATCACATAGCCACCTCCTTAGTGGAAAGTCTTTATCATACGGAAATATGTTGAAGCAAACGCAGGTTCCTCCTGTGGATATATAACAGGTACTAAGTGGAGCGAGCCACCATGATAGTTGCAAGGCTATCTAGTATCATTCCCAGCACGGGGAAATTGGTAACACCTCGGTTTTCTATATGAAGACGAGTATATAGTTCTAGTGGCGAAATAGGTAGACGATATTAAGTTAGGGCGATTATTGAGATAAACACAACTAACTTAAAAGATAAATGGTTGCGACTACGCTGTAAAGGCGGACAATATCATTATCGTTGCTAGGTGCAAATCCTAGCCTAGAACATTAGCAAGGCACAGTCAGCTCAAATAAATCATACATTTAATCATCAACTGACTTCCCTTGCTTATTGAAAACTGCATAAAATGTACAATAGGAAGTGTCGCATAGCCCTTTGGAGTGAAGGTCTTGTAAGTCGGCTATTCTGTTCATATTATGTAGTTTTGAGTAATAAAAATAACATCAACACCCACCCACTAGAAAGGAGACCCACCCCTATGCGTTTAGATAAGACCGGTACTCATAGAGCAGCATACGAACGGAATCGAAAGCGGATATTAAAGACACAAAACATTTGTGGATTGTGTGGGTATCCAGTGGATGTCACATTGAAACCACCAAACCCAATGGCTCCAGCGATTGACCATATCATTCCTGTTTCTAAAGGTGGTCATCCAAGTGCGATCAATAACTTGCAACTGACGCACTCAACATGCAACAGACAGAAGTCAGATAAATTATTTAAGAACGAAGAAACAATGGCAAAGGCAAGCAAGGTAATAGGGAACAGAAACTTACCACAATCTCGTGATTGGCTTGTATTTGGCGTGTAAGAGCTTTAGGGGGCTTACTACCCTACTACCCCCTTGGTTCAGGACTTCATGCCGTACTGAACATTTTTTCTCGGGGGATACAATATCGAAAGGAGTGATGAATTGGGAAAAGAAAGTTTAGATTATTTACGAAAGAAACTAGCTGACCACAAGATACGTGTAGATGCTAGATACCGATATTATGACATGAAATACAAAGAGCCACATACAAGCTTCACGATGCCACTACAGATTAGAAACAGATTTCAATCAACTGTGGGGTGGACTTCAAAAGCGGTGGATGCTTTGGCAGACCGTTTATCATTCAGAGATTTTGATAACGACAACTTCAATATCAACAAAATCTTCCAAATGAACAACCCTGATACACTATTCGATTCAGCTATCTTATCGGCACTTATCGCATCGTGTTCATTTGTGTATATCATTGATGACGAAGAATATCCAAAACTTCAAGTTATCGAAGCGAGCAACGCAACTGGAATCATTGATCCAATCACTGGCTTGCTTAAAGAAGGTTACGCGGTATTAGAACGTGATATTTACGGCAACGCTAAAGTAGAAGCATACTTTGAAGCGTTTAAAACCACAATCATTACAGATGGCGATGCGGTTGAATATCCGCACACAGCGCCCGCACCATTACTAGTGCCAATCATTCATAGACCTGATGCAGTTAGGCCGTTTGGTCGTTCTCGTATCACTAGGGGTGCTATTTACTGGCAATCATACGCTAAGCGAACACTAGAACGTTCAGACGTAACAGCGGAATTTTACTCATTCCCACAAAAATATGCAGTTGGTACATCAGAAGATGCAGAGCCATTGGACGGGTGGAAAGCATCTATTTCAGCAATGCTTGAAATTACAAAAGATGAGGACGGCGACAAGCCAACCCTTGGACAATTCAACACACCATCAATGCAGCCGTTCATGGAACAGTTGAGAATCGCTGCTAGTGGTTTCGCTGGTGAAACTGGTTTAACTATGGACGACTTAGGTTTCGTCACAGATAATCCATCATCAGCCGAAGCAATCAAAGCGAGCCACGAAACATTACGAATTACCGCTAGAAAAGCGCAACGGAATTTCGGTAGTGGTTTTTTGAATGTTGGTTTCTTGTCAGCTTGTTTGCGTGATGGTGTAACTTATAAACGTAACCAATTTACAGAAACTAAAGCTAAGTGGGAGCCAATCTTCGAGCCGGACTTATCAGCGTTATCAACTGCTGGTGACGGTATTATCAAGATTAACCAAGCGGTGCCAAATTACTTTAGCGTAAATAACCTAAAAGACTTACTGGGTATTGAAGGAGATGAACAAGTTGGCAGTCGATATATCGGTAGAACTACTGGAGAAGATACAAGCGACATTTCGGAAGAAGTTTGGAACAAGCCAGAAAGCACAGAACTTACTTAAAAAGACTAATGACGGTTTAGCTACTTACGTTGATGCCAACGAGTTTTCAATCGTTACCGGTGATTTACTAGCTGAAGCATTTGCGGAACATTTGTCATCAGACGTTTTGCCAAACGGTCGCCTTTATTACAATATCGGCCAAAAGGTGATCGTGCCTATGTTGGAAAACAATTATGAGATTGTGGCGGATAACGCAGTCGCAGTACAAGAAACATTAAATGAACTTGCGGGCATCGGAATTAAGGGGCAACGTGCGGATATTCAAACAGAACGCATCGAAGGCATCATTCAAAGATTAGCAAACGAGCTGAATTACGATGACGTGGCTTGGATATTAAAAGAGCCTGTTGTCAATTTCACACAAGCGGTAGTAGACGACACAATTAAGAAAAACGTTGAATTTCACAGCAACGCTGGTTTAAAAGCTAAAGTGGTGCGTATTGCTGAGGCAAACGCATGCAAGTGGTGTCGGAACCTACAAGGTGAATACGATTATCCGAATGTGCCTCAGGACGTGTGGCGCAGACATCAAAACGATAAATGTGTAATTACTTATTATCCTAAGAAAGGAAAAGCCCAAATCGTTCCTGGTCCTAAGTAAAGGCGGTGATCCAATATCTCCCACCGAAAGGGTTAGCGTGGTGCTCTTAGAAAGGAGTAGTAATGGCTGAGAAAAAGTTTGGTAGGCAAGTACCTACCGTAAGTTTTTATTGTGATTATGATGAAACACTGTTTGAACAAGCAACAGACTTATATCGTAAAAGTAAACATGAAGCGTACGAGTGGCAGATTGAACTATTAAAACCACTCATGGCGATTGACGATGAGGCTACTGGGCCCACCAAAAATTCGGATACGCAATTCCAAGGCGTAATGGTAAAACGGAAGTTGTGTACCTAAAGGAAATTTGGTCACTGTTTCAAGGTTTACGCATTTTGCACACTGCCCACCGAATTTCAACATCACACTCAAGTTTTGAGAAAGTGAAAAGTTATATTGAAGCGATGGGATTAGTCGATGGTGAAGATTTTAACTCCATTAGGGCTAAAGGCCAGGAACGCATTGAACTTTTTGAAACTGGTGGAATTATCCAATTTAGGACGAGAACATCCACCGGTGGTTTGGGTGAGGGTTTCGACTTACTAGTCATAGATGAGGCTCAAGAGTACACCGAAGACCAAGAATCGGCTTTGAAATACACGGTAACGGATAGCATGAACCCACAAACCATCATGTGTGGAACACCACCAACGCCACTATCATCAGGTACGGTGTTTACTGACTACCGCCAAACTACACTAGACGGTGGTAACAAGTATTCGGGATGGGCGGAATGGTCTGTTCCTGAATTGCACGATATTCATGACGTAGACGCATGGTATATGACTAACCCGTCAATGGGCTATCACTTAAACGAGCGTAAAATTGAAGCAGAGCTTGGTGCTGATGAGTTAGATCACAATATCCAACGGTTAGGGTATTGGGTGTCTTATAACGTTAAATCGGCAATCACAGAAGAAGAATGGCAATCTATGTTGGTGGATGAATTACCAGAATTAACTTCCAATTTATTTGTAGGTATCAAGTACGGCAACGATGGTGTCAATGTGGCGATGAGTATAGCAGTTAAAACGGATGACGGCGATGTGTTCGTTGAAGCAATAGACTGCCAATCAACAAGAAATGGTAATGGGTGGATATTGAATTTCATCAATCGTGCGAATGTTGAGGCGGTAGTTGTTGACGGTGCCGGTGGACAAGCTATCCTTGAAGCTGAAATGAAATCGGCCAGAATTAAGCCCAAACCGCTGCTACCAAAAGTTAGAGAAGTAATTGTGGCGAACGCATCATTTGAACGTGCGGTTAACTCACGAGCTATCAAACACAAAGGGCAACCATCATTGGTGCAAATTGTTTCAAACTCTGAAAAACGTCCAATCGGTAGTAATGGCGGTTTTGGTTATAAGAGCCAATTTGAAGATTATGACATCGCACTGATGGACAGTATGATTTTGGCTTATTGGAGTTGTATTGAAAGCAAGACGAAAGTTAAACAGAAAGTTAGGTATTAAACCATTAGCGAATCGGCTAGTGGTTTTAATTTTGACCTAAACACGTCATAAAACTGTTTACTTGCAGTCATGCGTAAATGGCAAAACCTGTGCAGAAGCCAACTGCGTAACAAAGGCGAAAGGGGAATAACAATGAAACGAGATTTCTTACGTGAATTAGGTATTGAAGATGATGGTATTTTAAAAGCTATTTTAGACAAGAACATGGAAGAAGTGAACACTGCTAAACCACAAGATTATGAAGAATTAAAATCTAACTTGGAGCAAACACAGTCACAACTTTCAGAGTATGAAAAGCAAGTAAACAGTCTGACAGAAGATTACACGAAAGCAAGCGAGCAAATTAACTCATTAACTGCAGATAATGAGCAATTTAAATTGAAAGATTTAAAATCTAATATCGCTCGTGAGTATGATCTACCGTCATCAGTATTTAACAATATCACTGGTAGTGACGAAGATACAATTCGACAGTCGGCTGAAAACTTAGCGAGTGCTTTTAAATCAGTTAAACCAGCTCAACCTACAAAAACGTATGAAGCACCTACTGATGAAACTAATGGCTTACGAGAAACTTTAAGAAGTTTAAAAGGAGAGTAATATAAATGGTACAAAAACAAGAAACTTTATTTAACCCACAAGCGGTAACGGACTTAATCAACAAGGTAAAAGGCGAATCAGTATTAGCTAAATTAACTAACCAAGATGCAATCGGCTTTAACGGTAACGAATACTTTACATTCGATTTTGAAAATGAAATCGACATCGTTGCTGAAGGTGGCGCAAAATCTCACGGTGGTATTAAGGTAGAACCAATCACAGTTGTGCCTTTAAAAGTTGAATACGGTGCCCGCGTGACTGATGAATTTATGTACGCTTCAGAAGAAAAACAATTAGCTATTTTGCAAAACTTTAACGAAGGTTATGCTAAAAAGTTAGCTAAAGGTTTAGACATCATGGCGTTTTCAGGTACTAACCCACGTACAGGTACTAAGTCAACAATTATCGGTACTAACAACTTTGCTGACAAGGTTACACAAGCAGTTACATTTGATGCAGCGAAAGCTGATGACAACTTAGAAGATGCAGTTCAAGCTGTAGTTGGCGCTGACGGTGAAGTAACTGGTGCAGCTTTATCTACTCTATTCGGATCATCATTAGCTAAAATCGAAAACGGCGTTGGTGTTGCAATGTATCCAGAATTTAAATTCGGTGGTAACCCTGGCACATTAGGCGCATTACCTGTTGAATTATCTAAAAACGTATCTATCAACTCTGACCTAGAAGGTGTAGTTGGTGACTTCCGCACAATGTTCAAATACGGTATCACAAAACAAATTCCGTTGACTGTAATTCCTTACGGTGACCCAGATAACTCTGGCCGTGACTTAGCTGGTCATAACGAAGTGTACTTACGTGCTGAAACTTACTTAGGCTGGGGTATCTTATCGGCTGATTCATTCGCTAAAATCACTGGAGCTGGTGCATAATGAAATTTAAGAACACCAAAACAGGCGTGGTCATTGATTTGACTGCGCCAATTTCTGGTGGCAATTGGGTGGCAATCGGTGAGGTTGAAAAAACAAAACCAACACCTAAAGTTAAACCAGAAGTTGAAATTAAACCAAAAGAAGAAACTGTTGAAACAGATGATTTTGATTTAACTAAAATGACGGTTGATGAGTTGAAATCTTACGCAACTGACAATGACATCGAATTATCAGCAACTAAGAAAACGGAAATTATCGAAGAAATCGCTAAAGCATTTGAAATGTAGGTGGTAACATGCAAAATTTTGCAACAACAGACGATATTATCAAACTATGGCGACCGCTAACAAATGAAGAAATCACACGAGCCACTGCACTGCTACCTGTAATATCTGATACCTTGCGTGTCGAAGCTGACAAGGCTGGCGTTGACTTAGACCAAAAATCTAACGACAACATGGCGTACGCAAATGTGTTGAAATCAGTCACAGTAGACGTGCTAGCACGAACTTTAATGACACCGACGGACAAAGAGCCAATGACACAAGAAAGCCAATCAGCATTGGGCTATTCGTGGTCGGGTACGTTCCTAAGTCCTGGTGGTGGTTTGTTCATCAAAAAAGACGAATTAAAGCGTTTAGGCTTGAAACGTCAAAAGATTGGGGGTCGGCACCTGTATGGCGAAGATACATGGCATCCCAGTTACTTTGATTACCAAAACGATTACTGGCTATGATCCATTAAGAGAGCCAATCACACAAGAAGTCGAAACAGTAGTCGACAATGTTATTGTTTCACCGACATCACAAGATGATATTGTAAGCAACCTAGAATTGCATGGAAAACACGCAGTATACACACTAGGTATTCCAAAAGGCGACACACACAACTGGGAAGATGCGGAAGTGTTGTTCTTCGGTAAACGGTGGCGAACATTTGGTGCGACTATTGAGGGTATCGAAAGCATGATTCCACTTGAATGGAATAAGAAAGTGACGGTGGAAGCCTTTGGGTGATATGCGATTTACATTAAATTCAAAAGGTGTACAAGCCTTGCTTAAATCGGCGGAAATGGAAAGTATTGTTCGCGAGAAAGCCAACGAAGCGGTCAAACGACTACCTAGTGGTTATGAAGCGGATACGCATGTTGGTAAAACTCGTGTAAATGCGTCTGTTCGTACTAAAACTTATGCAGCGGTTAAAGATAACTCAAAAAACAATTCACTATTAAAGGCGGTGCGTTAAATGCTAATCGAAGTAATTATCAAACAATACTTAGACGAGCATTTAGATGCGCCGTCTTTTTTTGATTATCCAGATAACCCACCAAGACGATTCGTGCTAATTGATCGCACTAGCGGTGGGGAAAGTGAACGGCTACCAAATTCAACGGTGGCACTTCAAAGTTACGGAAAATCTAAGTATGAAGCAATGGTATTGAATGATGACTTGAAAAAGGTCATGCGAAACATGGAAGAATTGAACGAGATTTCAAAAGTCAGTTTAAATGCTGACTATAATTTCACAGATTTAGAACGAAAACAACAAAGATATCAAGCAGTATTTGATATCTATCATTATTAAAGGGGAGATTTATAAAATGGCAAAAGCACAAAACGTAACATACGGTAAACCTAAAGTAGGTGGGGCAATTAGCGTTGCATCTTTAGGAACTGCACTACCAACTGATGCAATTGGCGCATTAGACGCATCTTTCAAAAACTTGGGTTACATTTCAGAGGACGGTTTAACCAATGCTGATACTCGTGAAAGCGAATCACTCAAAGCATGGGGTGGAGATGTAGTATTAACATCTCAAACTGAAAAATCAGACACATTTACATTCACTTTAATTGAAGCATTAAACATTGATGTGCTGAAATTCTACTATGGCGAAGGAAACGTAACAGGAACCTTAGAAACAGGTATCACAATCAATGCTAACTCAAAAGAATTGAAACCAGTTTCATTAGTCGTGGATATGCTATTCCAAAACGCGTTAAAACGTATTGTAATTCCACAAGCTAAAATCACAGAAACAGGGGAAATTGTATACAACGATACTGAAGCTGTTGGATACGAAACAACTGTTCAAGCGTTTAATGACGATAACGGTAACTCTCATATCGAGTATGTACAGAAACCAAGTGGTGAATAATTATGATTAAAGGGAAAACAACAACTGGCTTTGAGTTTGAAATTGACGAAAGAGCCTTAAAAAATTATGAATTGTTAGAAATATTGAATGACGTTGACGAAAACCCACTTTTAATTACGAAAGTAACAAAAATGTTGATCGGTGATGAAGCTGCTGAAAAGTTAAAAGACCATGTTCGCGATGAAGATGGTTTCGTATCAACGGAAGAAATGTCTAAAGAAATTGCCGATATCTTTAAAGCCTCTCAAGAATTAAAAAACTAATATTCCTCGCAGGCGTATTAAAGGAATGGGAATTCGATTTAATTTGTGACTTAGCACAGTTTTACAACGTACATAACTATATGCAATACCCACTATCCCACGTTTCTACCTTAACAGCAGGGCTACCTGTTGAATCTAGGGTAAAGCGTGGGATAAATGGTATTTCTAGCATTGATGAATTGCTGGTTAAAGTCGGTATCTTGGATAATCTAAACTTTATCGTTTGGTCTAAAACCAAAGACGGACAGAAAAACCAAAATAAACCACAAAGTATGTACAAGTTAGTGACTGCTGGTCAAAAGGTTACAGAAGAAGATTCGTTCACGACTGTTGAGGACTTTGAAAACAGGCGCAAGGAAATTGCGTTAAGAATTCAGGAAGGAGGTTAAATATGGCAACAGAATTAGGTAAAGCGTATGTGCAGATAGTACCGTCCGCAAAAGGCATTAAAGGTATGATCGAGCAGGCCATGGGCGGAGAAGTGAAATCTAGTGGTAAATCGCTAGGTAATTCGCTAGGTAGTTCACTTATGGGCAGTTTGAAAACAGTCGCAGTGGCTGGTGGTGCTGCAATCGGCTCAGCAATAGCTGGTGCAATCGCTGGTGGTGTGGCTGAAGGCGCTAAGTTAGAACAATCGCTTGGCGGTATCGAAACATTATTTAAAGAGAATGCGGACGTTGTTATTAAGAATGCCAGAAAGGCATACGAAACGGCGGGTGTGTCGGCTAACCAATATATGGAACAAGCCACTAGCTTTAGTGCTACATTGTTACAAGGTTTAGGCGGAGATACTGCAAAGGCTGCCGAATACGCTGATAAGGCTATTGTTGACATGAGTGACAACGCGAACAAGATGGGTACTGATATTTCCATGATACAAGACGCTTATCGTGGGTTTAGTCGTGATAATTATACGATGTTGGACAACTTATCACTTGGTTACGGCGGTACCGCTAGTGAAATGGCGCGATTGGTCAATGATTCTGGTGTTCTAGGTGGTGCGTTTGAAGCAACCGCAGAAAATGTAAAAGACATTCCTTTCGATCAACTAATAGAAGCAATCCATGCTACTCAGGAAGAAATGGGAATTACAGGAACAACAGCGGAAGAAGCTAGCAAAACCGTGGCTGGGTCCTTCGCAGCGATGAAGTCCGCAGCACAAAACGTATTAGGGAATCTAGCTTTGGGTGGCGAAGATTTAATTCCATCAATCAAAGCTCTTATTGATACAGGTAAGACTTTCTTAGTCGACAACCTAGCACCAATGGTGTGGGAAATCTTATCTAATTTACCTGTACTATTTACAACTGCACTAGATGCACTAGAACCAGCTTTAATGCAAGGTGGTACTGACCTAATGAATATGTTAGGTATCGGCATCGAGGGCGGTGTTGGTGGCATTGTTGAGAAATTTACAACAGCCATTGCGCCATTAACTGAAGCTACACAAACGGTATTTGGTCAACTACCAGCGCTAATTGGAAGTATTGGGGAAACCATTACACCACTTATTGACATGGTGGCAAATGCTTTCACACAATTGGACTTTAGCGGTTTAGCAACATTTGTTGAAGCTATCCTACCAGCATTACAAGCTGGCTTTGAAACATTTATGAGCGTGGCTGGACCAGCTATTTCAATGTTCGTAGATAGTTTCGTAAATCTATGGAACGTATTACAACCAATATTATCATTACTAGCTGAAGCGTTGATGCCTGTATTGCAGATTCTAGGTGCATTCCTAAGTGGTGTGCTTAAAGGTGCATTGATGGCTGTTACTGGTCTATTTGACATGCTAGCAGTTGCAATCGAGTGGCTAACGCCAGTGATTGATTTCTTGGTGCAAGCATTGAAATTTGTATCTCCTGTTTTGCAATTTATCGCTGAATGGGTAGGGGTCGCAATTGGTCTATTCGCAAACTTTGGTAGTTCAGCCAATGGTTTAAAAGGCATGATGACAAGCGCATGGACGAACATTCAAAATGTGATCTCAACAGCTAGAAATATTATTACAGGCGCTATAAACATTCTTAAAGGTGGTTTCAGCGGTTTAGGTAGTGTGGGTAACACACTGATGAACACCTTGAAATCGGCTTGGAGTACCATTGTTAGTTCAATTAGAAATGCTAAAGCGTCAATTTCTAGCATTATCAACTCAATTAAAGATGTATTCAATTCACTTAAAAATTTAAGCCTTGCTGATGCTGGTAATGCCATCATGAATAGTTTTCTAGGTGGTTTAAAACGTGCGTGGGAAGGTGTTAAAAACTTCGTAAGTGGTATGGCAGACTGGATAAAAGAACATAAAGGGCCAATCAGTTATGACCGTAAGCTATTGATTCCAGCAGGTAAAGCTATCATGCAAGGTTTTAACGATAGCTTAATGGACAACTTCGAAACTGTTAAATCTAACATCTCTGGTGTAGCTGGCGAAATTCAAAATGAAGTAGCTGGTGTGAATGGAATGAACTTAAACACACCAAGCGGAACATGGGATATTAACTCAAATGCCGCTTTAGATAGCGGTCTAAGTGAGAATGCCATTTATGTGAATTCTATTTTGGAAATGGACGGAAAAGTAGTGGCACAGACAACAGAAGGTCACCATCAAGAGCTTGGTGGTCAATGGCAAAGATATAGAGCGAGGGGGCTTGCGCTTTAATGGTTAGATATGATTCAGGGTTTAGCTTTAACGGCAAGCACACCTTTTATGACTGGGGTTTCACGCTTAAAAGTCGAGAGATTGGTTATCCAGATAAAAAGAAAATCACTTACACAGTTCCACACTCAAACAATGTAATTGATTTTAGTGCTTTATACGGTTTCCAAACGCATGGGCAAAGAGTAATCAAATACGTTTTGAATGTGGCTGACATCAATTTTAACGATCCGAACACAGTAAACATTTATGAAATGCGACTGACTAACTGGCTGATGCAAGGTGTCGGTCAAACGTGGCTAGTAGATGATGTATTCCCTACATTCCACTTTCTAGCAGAAGTAGTCAATGGCACCAGCTTTAAGCAAATTGGTGCAAATGGCGAATTAACAATTTCATTCATTGCTTATCCATTTAAGATTGGGAACGAATTTGAAGGCAATGATATTTGGGATACATTCAACTTTGACTTTGACGTATCTCAAAACACAACCCACGAGTTCAAAATCTCATGGAATAGCTTCAAACCAGTTGCAGTTGGTAAATGGGTGCATATTGGTGATTGGGCGACTGATTTCTCGAGCGGTGCTGACATTTCGCCAATTTTAATGGGTCAGACTTATCAAGTATCACAAGTTAGAAATATCGAAAAGAAATCGGCATCACTTAGGGAGTACAAACTTGTGGGCATCAACAACTGGGTATTAGAACAAGATATTGTTGAAGCGCACAACAGTTATTATGATTTAACAATTGTCAACGCTGGAACGAATGCAGTCGCACCAGAAGTAGTTATTCAAACTGGTAAGGCGTTGACCGCAGTCGATAATAACGGCAAGTATTTTAACATTTTAAACCAACCGACCAATTCATCTAGTTTCAAATTGCATCCTGGTGAAAACAAGATTCGGTTATACGGTCAAAATGGTACTTACAAGGTAGATTTCAAGTTTAGGAAGGAGTTGTTGTAGATGTATCGAGGCACTTGGCATACAAGTTTTCAAGATAAAGGTATAGTTCTACACGACCCTTACACTGATGGACTTAAAATCGAAGGTACAATTGCAAAAGAAATAAACAAAGTGGATAATTTCACCTTTAAAATGTATGACCAAGGTGTGGCAGAACAAATCATGCCAATCAAGGACTACATAAGGGTATACAATACCAAAACACAAGAATACGACTTCGAGGGTCGGATTTTTAATATTTCAAAAGGTACTGACCAAAACGGCGCGCCTTACTTTGAGTTTGTGTGCGAAGGTCTACTTGGTTTCTTTCATGATGTGGGTATCGGTAATGGGCGAGCGAAGAAAACATTAAAAGAACACCTTTTATATTTCTTGGATGTTTACAACCGTTTGATTCAATCAGACGAAGAAAAGGTCATTCAAGCTGGTAATTTAACTTACAGCCAAATTAACCGCCAACTAACATTCGAGTGGTTTCCTGAAGACTCCGCTTTTGAAATTATCGTCAATCGTTTGATTGGTGATAATGGCGGTGAATTGCAGTTAAGACGTGAAGGTGAAAACTTATACCTTGATTGGTTAGATAATATCGGGCATATATCAGCTACACCAATTCATACTGGACACAATTTGCTTAAAGACGAGAAATCGAGTGATTTTAGCGATTACGGCACAATTTACGTTCCTTTGGGTGCTAAGATTGGCGACACTTTAAACCGTTTGACAATAAAAGAAGTGAACAATGGTAGTGAGTATCTTTACGATTCAGGACGTACCACTTTTGGTAGTTTAATGAAATGGTTAGTCTATGATGACGTAGATGACCCAGCAGAACTGAAAAGACTAGCACAAGAAGATTTAGATAATCAGAAATTTAGTAAAGACCAGTACACAGTAAGTGCATTGGACTTATCCTTAAATGGGCTAGACATTGAGGGTTTTAAACTTGGTAATGGCTATGTCTTGACTGATGACATTTTACAAATCAAAAATGAAATATTGCGTGTGGTTAAAATCAACATTGATATTAACGAGCCACAGTTATCAAACGTTACAATTGGCGATAAGTATACAGATTTAAGCGAGTTTCAAAACGACAGAGCAAGACTTGCTGATTATCGGCATAGACAAAACGAACGTAAATTCGATGACATTGAAATCTATCAAGATAGACAAGATAAGTCTATTAAAACGAACAAGGATAACATTGTGATAAATGCCAACAACATCAATACCAACAAAGAACGTATTGATGCGATTGTCGAATGGCGAGATGGTTTTATTGAGCGATACAACGAATTGGTAGGTGTCGTAAATGACCTAGTCGCTAACCAAACACCACCTAGTGGCGGTGGCGGAGGTGGCGGAACAGATAGCAGCGGATATGCTAACAATCGTGTGTTCCCAGTTGATTACAATCTACCCGGAATCAACTTCTGGACTAGAGCTACACAGCCAGACATGTCATATGGTCCACGGTGGGGTAGTTTACATAGCGGTTGGGATATTGGTTCTAATGGTAACGCTGGCTATGGCATATACGCTACTACTGATGGTATTGTACGTAAGTCAGAATTTATGTCTGGCGGTATCGGTAACGCCATATACATTGAACACACAGCGGATGATTATTGGTCTAATTACATGCATTTGGCTAGCATATCTGTAAGTGTTGGTCAAACCGTTAAGGCTGGTCAACGAATAGGTACTATGGGTAATACTGGTGGAGATTATGCAATTCACTTGCATTACGAGTTAAGCCCTGACGGTGTGTTCCACAGTGGTGGTAACACTATTAACCCACAAGCTTATTTAGGTATTACAGGAGACAACACAACAAGTCTACCAAGACCGGTTTAATATAATAAAGGAGTTGATTATATGTTATGGAAAGTTATTCCAAACAGAGAAAATAGCGGTTATGACATGTACTGTTGTGCAATCGTAAAAGCTGATACCAAGGAAGAAGCGGAAGACATTGCCACGACTTTGAATAATCTGGATGGAGAAACCACTAAACAAGTATGGAGAGCGATAGAGATAGATTTAGAAAACATTCAGAATGGAATTATATATGCTGATTTCATGCAAGGGTAAAAAAATAAATGACCTATTGGACACCTAATACTACATGGGTGTCTTTTTTAATACAAAAAAAGGAGTCGATATCATTTGGATCGGAACAATATAAATAGAGATAGGGATACAAGTGGTTTAGGACCAATTGAGTATGACCAATCGAAAGTACCAGCGCTTATCCGTAAACACGCTGATGATGTTCGTACTAAAACTTATGGTCAAGAAGTTCGTGAAGCACAGGCTAGAAATGCAGAAATAGCAGGTTTGATTGCTAACGAAGCGGTTGATATCTCAAACGAAACCAAAGGACGACAAGATACCGTTGAAGCTCAATTTAATTCGGTTCAGCAAGAAATGACGGATAAGGATGTCGTTAGTGCGCCAGAAATCATAGCAGCTAGAAACGGTGAAGCCACTTTGAATGATAGATTAAATAAATTTGAACAAAATGTAATCCACATGGGATTGTTCAAAAAAAGACCAACAGATATTGATGATAGTGAAAGATTTCAAAGGGCTATGAACTATGCTCATTCGGTAAAAAAACCATTAGTATTAAATGGTGGTGTTTATTATGTCAGAATGCTTAATATTCCTACTGGTTTAACTTTAATTGGTAATGGCGCTACCCTCAAAAAACCTAATCTATCAGCACCACCTTACAACATGACAACTGGGGAAATGAAATGGACGCGGCTTGCGGAAGTGAAAGACTATTCTGGTGATGTAGATAGTGATATGACACATATCAGTGATTTGACTTTCGATGGAAGTTGTTGGGATATGTGGGACACACCATCTTTTGCGCAAGAACAAGCTAGTTTACTAATAGCGTGGGCAGACACTGCTAAAAAGGGTAGAGTTAAAATTAGATTAGATAACTGCCACTTTGTTGATAATGTGAGTGATGGAATACACCTATGGACGAACGTCGACGCTCAAATAAATAATTGCTCGTCTTATGATTGTTTTAGAGGTGGTTTAGTTATCACTGGTGGTTATACTAGAGTTAATGTAAATAATTTCTCATCATCTTCTAATCTTTTACCTGACGGCATTGATGTTGAAGTCGACGCTAATGGATACGGTGGTACACGCGCTGTTGAATTGAATTTTAACAATATAACGATTGACACCGATTTTGATTTTGAAATACCCAATGACAGTTATGGTAATATTAACAATGTTATCCTTTCAAAAGATAGAGGTACTAGTTACTTAGGTGTTGGTTTTAACAGTATTTTAAACGTTACGAATTCCAGATTCGTTTCAAAAAATAGTACAACAAACAATAATAGATTATTACTAAGTGGTGCTGCTAAATTTAAGAACTGCCAATTTTTAGCTAGGCCAAGAGAAAACAGCAATTTAGAAGATAGGGCATTATACATATACAGTTACATGATGGACGACCCAAAAGGTGTTGTTGGAAAGTCTTGGACTGCCACTTTTGATGATTGTCACTTCGGTTATTTAGGAGATAATTATAAAGAAGTACCTACCACTGGTATTTATACAAGATATAGCGCGGTTACAACAGTAATAATTGAAAATTGCCACTTTGATGATACGCTTTCGTTGGGCATACACTCGCAAATCAAAAATTTACATACAAGAAACAACCGATATGCTTGTTATAACACCGCACTTTATCATATTTCCAATCAGTATAATGTGGGTAATGAAATTGTAATCGACAATCCTATCTTAATTAATAAATCAATTAAATATTTAGAGATTGAGTCAGCCGGTGCTATTATACGACACTTAAACACAGTTTTAACAGACGAAAATTCAAGAATATATGGACAGAATATTGCTAATTCATCTGAGAGTTCGTACTATCAAACTTTTATCGGCAACAGATTGATATATACGAAAATAGATCCTACCATTAGCCCTTATCTACGAGGAATACCCGGTGATGTTGCAATTTCAACAACACCAGTCATAGACGGCAATACTAAGGTTTGGCGTTGTGTACGTTCTTCAACGGCCAGTTCACCTTATAATTCAGTATGGGTTGAGATAACAGCCAAAAATCTACCGGTTGGCGTACTTTAATATTTCATAATAAGGGTGGTGTTATTCAATTAACCTCGTTCCCTCCGAAAGGAGCGTGATAAAAACAAAAAAACGTATAATTTACTACTAAATTTCAACGTCACTCAAGTTTTTAAATAAAGGAGAAATACACAATGACAACATTTTACAACCAATCAGCAAAACGTTTTTACTTTGACACACCTCAAACGGATAAATTACAAGCTTTTACACTCCAACACCAAACTGGCATGTTGACATCAGCAACTTTCACAAATACTTCAACAGAGCCATCTAAAATCACAATGACTTTAAATGGTGTGGATATTCTTTTTGAATATGAAGTCGCAGCGGGAACTAATGAGGTATTACCTTTTAACATTGTATTAGAATCAGGCGACATCGTATATATCAAACAGTCGGTAGCCAATGCTGTTAACGTGTCACTAAATGGATCAGTTGGATAATAAACAAATTAGCGCTCATTAAGTTGGGCGCTTTTATTTTTATTTGAAAGGAGCGTGTAAATGGATTGGCAATATGTAATTGAACGCATAGCAGTAAACGCAGGCTATATCCTCACGATTTTCACAGCTATTAAATACTTTGTACTTAATCCATTGGAAAAACGGCGAAAAAAAGAAGATGATGAAAAAAATGCAGAACAGAACGCATTTCAAGAGCGTATTTTGCAGAAAACATCAGAAAACCAGAAGCCGCTAGTTGAAACACTTGATAGCTTAAAACAGCTTATCGAGGACATACGGCGTGATAGTGATGATCTACATGAAATTGCTGATGTCAATGTTAAGGCAATCGGGGAATTAGACGAGGAAATGGACAAACACGATAAACGTATTTATCGGTTGGAAGTTAAGAATGGCTTCATCAAAATGGAGGAAGAAAAATAATGGAGTTTAATTTATTTATTATTCCGCTAACCATGATTATTACTCAACTATTGAAAGGGTACGTACCTAATAAGTACGTACCTTTTTTAGCTGTTTTATCGGGTTATTAGCTGGGTTAGCATACGGTGCGTATTATGGTGGCGATTTATTCGCACAGGCTTTTAATGGGCTTGTATACGGTGCGAGTGCAAGCGGAATTTACGATATGAGTGCAAGCCAAATTAAAGAGGAGGAAGTTTAATGGCAATTCCAAAGTCAGCAAAATTCAAGTATGAAATTATTCAAGATTACAAAGTACCGAATGGTAAAGCTGGAAGATTTGCAGCAGGTAAACCAACGTGGGTAGTAGTCCATTCAAGTGGCAACCCGAACGCTAGCTTGGAAAGCGAGATTGCATACATGGCTAGAAACCAAGATAGTGCGTTCACACACGCATGGGCAGGACATAACAAGATTATCGAAATTGCGAATACCGACTATCCAGCGTGGGGTGCTGGTCGTACAGCTAACAAATATGCGGTGCAAATCGAGGTTACAGAAGATAAGCGACTAACAAAAGCACAAAAACTACAAGCGATTGATCGTGAAGCATTTTGGGTAGCAGTACAGTGTGCTTATTATGGCATCCCTTTGGACAAAGTGTATAGTCATGCTGACATTAGTCGCATGTACCCGCAAGATACAGACCACACCGATCCAATCGCATTTTTCAAATCAGTTGGTGTTTCGTGGTCATCGTTTAAAGAGCAAGTAAAAAAATATTACGATGTTTTGGTTGCAGGAGGCGATACAACTAAAATCACTTCGCTAGATGGACAAAAAGCCACCGTAATGACTTCAAAAACATCAACCAACACCAATACAGGTATCGTCAAAAAGTATGCTGAAAAAGGCGTATTTTATCCGAATGAAACAATCATCGCACGAGATGCACCGACCACTAAAGCAAATATTGTTGCACGATACCGCAAAGGTGAAAACCTAACGTATCACACCGTTCATGTTGGCAATGGTTATGTATGGCTGGAATACTTGCGGAACAATGGCAAATCAGGTTTCATTCCAATTCGTGAATATAAGAATGGAAAGTATGGCAAGGCTTGGGGCACAATTAAATAATCAAATTAAAGGGGTAGCCAGTTTTGGTTACCCCGTTTTTTTATTCCTATTTTTAGAAAAAAGTAGCAGAAAAGTAGCAGGAAGTCTCTACTAGTCTAAACTTACTGTAATTTTAACGACTAAAATTTGTCTGAAAAGCCTTATTTTAAGCGGTTTTTATACTAGTGGGGACGTGTGGTAAATGATATTATTTAACCCGTGAAGTTAAATAATTAACTTTAGTTAGACAACTGACTCGGTAACAACACAAATAATAAATACGTATTTACTATTGGAGACCCACAGCTTGTGTACACAGGTTGTGGGTCTTTTTCATTTACCCACACTATTTGGAAATGGTCGTGACTGTTAATTGGCGGCGACTAGGGTATAATGTAAGGTATGATTTTAAGCAACAGCAATTTTCATATGATTGAAGGAGTTTACGATGGCAAATAAGAAACCATATGTCACTTATGGGTTGATTGCGATTCAAGTAGTGCTCTTCCTTGCGATGCAAGTGATGGGTGGATCTGAGTCGGCATTGACCTTGATTTTGTTCGGGGCGAAGTTTAACCCACTGATTGCAGCGGGAGAGTATTGGCGCTTGATTATGCCAATTTTCCTGCATATTGGCTGGATGCATTTATTGATTAACACAATTACCTTGTATTATTTAGGTTCTATGGTGGAAAACATTCTAGGTCACTGGAAATATTTGGTTATTTATTTGACCGCAGGCATTATGGGAAATTTATTCTCTTACCAATTCTCAGATAATGTTTCAGCGGGAGCGTCAACAGCTTTATTTGGGCTCTTCGCTGTCTTTTTGGCCTTGCGAAATCTATATCCATCGAACCGTTATATCCAAAGTCTGGGTTCTCAATACATGACCCTAATTGGTATTAACTTGGTTTTCGGCTTCCTAGGATCTGGGATCGACATTTGGGGCCATATAGGTGGTATTGTAGGTGGTTTCCTCATCACCATGACCCTGATGAAGGGCGAAGGCCACGACGACCGGAAAGTGCAGCGCATCGGGTCTCTTGCCGTGTATCTGATTATCGCCATCTTCATCCTTCTAAATCAAGGAACAGCCAACGTGATTATGCCATAGGAGGCGTGTAATTTAAATGGAAAAAGTACCCACAACCCTAAGCAAGCAAGCTATTCGCGACCACGTGTTCGCCTATTGGCAAACCTTGCCCCAAGCTGACCGGATTCGCATGCAGGCTGATTTATACGCGCAATTATTCAACCACCCAGCCTTTGTATCTGCGCACACAATAGCAGTCACCATGTCACATCCTGGCGAAATCGATACCAAGCCAATCATAGACTATGCGATAACAGCCGGCATACAAGTTCTTGTCCCCAAAACCTTACCCAAACGTCAAATGACTTTTGGCGTGTTTGAAGGGGTAGCTCAATTGGCACGTACTAAGTTTGGTATCTTAGAGCCTACAGATGAAGCGACATTTGTCGACAAAAAAGAGATAGATTTGATAATTGTCCCTGGTTTATTCTTCACTAAAGAAGGTTTTAGAATTGGTCATGGTGGGGGATACTATGATATTTATTTAGCAGATTATCCGGGTCAAACCATTTCTCTGGCCTTGCCAGGTATGATGGACCAAGCAATACGTTTTGACCAAGATGATTTTGATATCCCGGTCAAGCATGTTTTATGCGCTGAAGATATCCAATGATGCAACCGGTAACATTTTTTTCAAAAGGGGCTAATCTTTTTGATGAAAGTCTGATAAAATAAGAATAAACATGCAATTTAAAAAGGGAGTTAGTATAATGACAAAGAAAATTTTTGGTATCGACTTAGGTGGTACGTCAATTAAATTATCCGTAGTCTCAACTGAAGGTGACATTATTGATCAATGGTCAGTACCTACGGATAACAAAGACGAAGGACAACACATTATTCATGACTTGAACCAAGCAATTGATGCGAAGATGAAAGAAAATAACTGGACCAATGATGATATTTTAGGTGTTGGTATGGGCTCTCCAGGTGTTGTCAACCGCGAAAAAGGTACCGTTACGGGTGCTTACAATCTAAACTGGGTTGATGAGCAACCTGTTGCTGATACTATCCGTAGTTACTTCAACGCCGATTGGCCAATTTTTATTGAAAATGATGCCAATGTTGCAGCGCTTGGTGAACAATGGAAGGGTGCCGGTGATCATGCGAGCGACGTTGTTCTAGTGACATTAGGTACGGGTGTTGGTGGTGGTGTCATCGTCAACAACCAATTAGTAGTGGGTCAAGGTGCTGCCGGTGAAATTGGTCATATGTTCTCTAAAGAAGATGGTCGTAAATGTACATGTGGTAAACACGGTTGTTTAGAAACTGTCGCTTCAGCGTCAGGGATTGTTTGGACTGCCGGTGAACTTGCATATGCGATGGACGATACGGGTTCTGCCATCCAAGGTCGAATCTTCAACGGTGATAAGGTGACATCAGAAGATATTTTCAAAGCTGCGCAAGCTGGGGATGTATTTGCGGAAGCGGTTGTTGACGAAACCATGAGCCACTTGGGACGTGCTTTAGGGCAAATTGCTGCTGTAACGAACCCTAAATACATCTTAATTGGTGGTGGTGTTGCAAATGCTGGTCAATACCTTTTGGATAAAGTAACCCAACATTTTAATGCATCAGTATATCCTGGTGTGGGTGCAACAACGCACATCAAATTAGCAACACTAGGTAATGATGCTGGCGTTTATGGCGCTGCTTCATTGGTAATGGCAAATATTTAATTGATCGTAATTTGGTAAAGAAGGGAAAAATAGTAAATGATTAATTTTGGAATGATTTCATGGATTATCTTGATTGTTGTGTTATTAATATGGGGAGGTTTCTGGTTATACAACTACCTATTACGTAAAAATAACGCAACGATAATCTCACAAGAGGATTTCCAACAAACAATGCATTCAGCACAAGTAGTGGATATTCGTGAAGCCAATGAATACAACTCAGCGCACATTCTTGGCGCACGTAACGTGCCTTATTCAACTTTGCAACAAGGCGTACCTGGTTTCAACAAAACACAACCAATCTACCTTTATGCAGATGTGAATAACTTAACTGGTCGAGTAGCGAAAAAATTACGTGAAGCTGGATATGAAAATATTTATATCTTAGATGGTGGCATGCGTGATTGGACTGGCAAGGTAAAAAGAGCAAATTAATCAATTGAGCAACAGTTTTTAATGCTTAATCGGTGAAAATGCAACAAGAAAAGTGAGGATGGGACAAAAGGCCTCTAAAAAGGCGTACACAATTCTTAAAAAGAGTTGTGTACGCCTTTTACTTTGAAAAAATTCTTATAAATTTTGATTGAAATATATCATGGGCACAGGTTAAAGGACTGAAAGTGTAGTTGCTTAGCTGTGAAAGAGGATGAAATCGAGACCTTGGCTCGATTTCAAATTGAAAGACCCTGGCTTTCAATGGCCCCACGGCTCACAAGGAACGTACACTGTAAGGGCGAAAAATCTATGATTTTAATCCTTTGTCCCATCCTCTTTTTTATATAAGGGCAAGTGCCGAATTTGCCAGAACATTAAGGATACATATACCTACTTGGAGGGATCCGTAAGTAGCTATTACACAAGAAAACCTAAGCTATCATAATGTGCAAACTTGATTTAAGGCGACGGACGTGCTATGATATTTGGTGCAAATAATATAAGTAAAGTGATGAGTTTTGTTGTGGCGTTTCGAAGAGAGCTTGCGGTGCTGGGAGCAAGTAAACAAACCAATAAATGTTGCATCACAGGCAGAAGCCAATTTACGTCGGTCGACACCGTTATCATGTCCAATAGGTTGCCGGATGGATGAAAGGTCTACTTTTGGCATGCCTTGAGTAAAAATGTAGGTGGTACCGAGCAAGTAAATTTGCGCCCTATACTATGGATGATCTAGTTTAGATACCTGTAGTACAGGGCTTTTCTTTTGCCAAAAATTTCATTCAGAAAGTAGGAAGCTTCATGAAAGAGACAAATATGTCTACCAAATACCAACCAAACGCGGTTGAAGCCGGTCGTTATGACAAATGGCTAGAAGCTGGCGTTTTTGAACCAAATGGGGATAAGACTGTTGAACCTTATTCCATCGTTATTCCACCACCAAATGTAACTGGTAAATTACACTTGGGTCATGCTTGGGATGTAACGTTACAAGATATGGCTATCCGCCAAAAACGTATGCAAGGCTATGATACTTTATGGTTACCAGGTATGGACCATGCGGGTATTGCAACGCAAGCAAAAGTTGAAGCAAAATTAGCTGAAGAAGGCGTTTCTCGCTATGACTTAGGTCGCGAAAAATTTGTTGACCAAGTTTGGGACTGGAAAGAAGAATATGCAGAAACAATCCGTGCGCAATGGGCGAAAATGGGTATTTCTGTGGACTATTCGCGTGAACGATTTACCTTAGATGAAGGGCTTAACAAGGCTGTTCGTAAAGTCTTTGTTGACCTATACAACAAAGGTTTAATCTATCGCGGTGAATACATTATTAACTGGGATCCAAAAGCACAAACTGCGCTATCAGATATGGAAGTCATCTATTCTGATGACCAAGGTGCATTCTACCACCTATCATACCCATTAACTGATGGTAGTGGCTCTGTTGAAATTGCCACAACACGTCCTGAAACAATGTTAGGGGATACTGCCATCGCGGTTCATCCTAAAGATGATCGTTACGCCCACTTAGTTGGTAAGACTGTTACCCTACCAATTGTAGGTCGTGAAATTCCAATTATTGCGGACGACTATGTTGAACGTGAATTTGGTACAGGTATTGTAAAAATTACGCCAGCCCATGATCCAAATGACTTCGCTGTTGGGAACCGTCATCATTTGCCACGCATTAATGTGATGAACGCTGATGCCACAATGAACGAAAATGCTGGTCGCTTCGAAGGTATGACACGTGAAGAAGCTCGTAAAGCTGTTGTAGCAGAACTAGATAAATTAGGTAACTTACTTCGTGTTGAAGAAATGGTCCACTCAGTTGGTCACTCTGAACGTACGGGTGTAGTAGTTGAACCTCGTTTATCTACGCAATGGTTTGTAAAAATGCGACCGTTAGCTGACAATTCATTAGCTAACCAAGATACAGAGGACCGTGTTGACTTCTACCCACCACGTTTTGAAAATACCTTTAAAACTTGGATGGAGAATGCACATGATTGGGTTATCTCACGTCAATTATGGTGGGGACATCAAATTCCAGCTTGGTATCATAAACAAACTGGTGAAATGTATGTTGGTTTAGAGGCACCTGAAGATGCTGAAAATTGGACGCAAGACCCAGATGTATTAGATACATGGTTCTCATCTGCTTTGTGGCCATTTTCAACTATGGGTTGGCCAGATACTGAATCTGAAGACTTCAAACGCTACTACCCAACGTCTACCTTAGTAACAGGTTATGACATCATCTTCTTCTGGGTTGCGCGAATGATCTTCCAAGGTTTGGAATTTACAGGTCGTCGTCCATTCAAGAATGTCCTAATTCATGGTTTAATCCGTGATAGCCAAGGCCGTAAGATGTCTAAATCATTAGGTAATGGTGTTGACCCTATGGATGTTGTTGAACAATATGGTGCTGACGCGCTACGTTGGTTCCTAACAACAGGTTCAACGCCTGGGCAAGATATTCGTTATAACGAAGAAAAACTTGAAGCGGCTTGGAACTTTATCAACAAGATTTGGAATGCATCTCGCTATGCAATCATGAATCTTGATGATTTAACTTACGATGAAATTGACCTTTCAAATGTAACTGAAATCAAAGATCAATGGATTTTGACACGTTTGAATGAAACAATTGCGTCCGTAACAAGCAACTTTGATAACTTCGAGTTTGGTGAAGCTGGACGTGCTTTATACCACTTTATTTGGGACGAATTCTGTAACTGGTATATCGAAATGGCTAAGGAAACTTTACAATCTGAAGATGAAGCTGCGAAAAAGACAACACGTTCTGTGCTAGCTTATACATTAAACAACATCTTACGTTTGATGCACCCAATTATGCCATTTGTGACTGAAGAGATTTGGGCACACATTCCACATAAAGAAGCATCAATCGTTACATCGGCGTATCCAACAGTCGACGAAAGTCTATCAAATGAAAAAGCAGCGAGCGATATGAACTATGTGATTTCATTGGTTAAAGCCATCCGTAACGCACGAAACAAACAAAACGTTGCCTTGTCTAAACCAATCGACATTATCGTTAAACCGCGTAACCAAGAAATTGGACAAGCTGTTTCTGATAATGTTGCTTTCATCAATCGTTTCACAAATCCTGAAACATTGACTGTGGATACAGAAGCTGTAGCACCTGATCAAGCTGTTACTTTATTCTTTGACGGAGGGGACATTTACTTACCGCTAGCTGGTTTCATCGACATTGAAGAAGAAATTGCACGTCTAGAAAAAGAATTACAGAAATGGCAATCAGAAGTTGACCGTGTTGAGAAGAAATTATCAAATAAACGCTTTGTCAACAATGCACCAACGGCTGTTGTTGATGAAGAACGTCAAAAAGGATCAGATTACCAAGATAAATTGGCATCTACCAAAGAACGCATTGCCGAATTACGTGGCGAATAACATTTGAAATAGTTCGGTTAAAAGGAGGATTCTGACTTAGAATCCTCCTTTTTGCAAGTAAATTGTAAAGAATCGGTAAATTTTATTCAAATGTATTTACAAAAATAATATAGTCAAGAAAGCATTTCCATGCTAGAATAGCATTCGGTAAGATGTTTTCTTGCACAAAGAAGCGTACTACTCAACGATGTATCTAGTTTAGGAGTAGGCTTTTTTATTTTGAATTTGGAGGGCATTTAGCATGCAAGTATTAATGCAAAACATGGAACAAATTGAGCAATGGATGAACGTATACACCGAGGGTGCTCCCAAAGATATACAACGATTGAAAGATATGTTAGCTAACCTTGGCCATCCTGAATTAAAAGCACCAGCCATTCATGTCACTGGTACAAATGGTAAGGGCTCAACATGTCGTTATATTGAAAAAATTGCTCGTGACCATGGCTATTCAACACTCTTATTTACCTCTCCTCATTTAGTTCAATTGAGCGAACGTATTCGCTACAATCAAGAAGATGTCAGTGATCGTGCTTTTATCGAATTAATGAATGAAGTACGTCAGCACGTTGAGGATTTACACATTCCGGCAATGACCTATTTTGAAGTCTTAACACTTGCATATTTTGTCCATGCAAGCAAAGTAAATATTGATTTGATGATTGTTGAAGTGGGTATTGGTGGTAAAACTGACTATACAAATGTATTACCGTCAGCTGTTCGTGTGATCACTTCAATTGGTCGTGACCATATTCCAGGTCTTGGTAAAAACGAAGCAGCAATTACACGACAAAAAGCGGGTATCATTCACCAGGGTGACCGTACGATTATTGGTGAAATGGATCAAGCGTACATTGATATTATCCAAAAAGTAGTAAATGAAAACGAGGGTCAATTAATTTCCTATAAATCAGAAGTTGCGGTTCAAGTGCCACAATTAGGTTTCTACCAAGTTTGGAATGCACAAACAGCCCTGGCTGCCTTCCGTCATTTTACCGAAGTGAATCATTTACATTTTGATGAAAACATCGCTATCGAAGCCATTCATGAAACAAAAATCCCTGGACGCTTAGAACGTGTTGTCGACTTACCAGAAACTTATATCGATGGTGCCCACAATATTTCAGCGATTCAAGTGCTGGTACCTGAAATTCAAAAATCTTTTGCCGAGCGTGAAGTGATCATGCTATTTGCAGCTTTAACACGTAAAGATATCAAAGAATCGTTAGACTATGTGGCGACCTTCTCTGAGATTGATTTCCATGTAACGAGCTTTGATTATTATGACGCGCGTAGCCGCGAAGATTATTTAGAAGATACAGATGCGCATTTTGTAGAAAATTGGTATGATTACTATATGGAAGTCGCACATAATAAACCTGAAGCCGTATTCATTTTCTGCGGTTCCTTCTACTTTATTAGCGAAGTTCGAGAAAAACTACAAAGTGGGGATATTTATGAAAACATCAGTAATTTTTGATATGGATGGCTTAATGCTAGACACTGAGAAAGTTTACGCGCAAGTAAATAAAGAAGGGTTTAATGCGATGGGCATTGAATTCGAGATGAAAGACTATCTTAAGTACGTGGGTGTTGGCGAGAAAGAAACCTTAGCAATGTATGCGGAAATGATTGGCGATATGGACAAGGCAAAAGAACTACTTGCCCGCGAAGATAAACGCTACTTAGAAGTCATCAAAGACCAAGTGCCAGATATGAAAGATGACCTATTGAAAGTCTTAGATATTTTAGATGCTCGAGGGGTAGATTGCTATGTAGCATCATCTACCAATTTGGACACTGTTGAATATTTATTAGAAGCAACTGGCATACGTAAATATTTTAAAGGGATTGTTGCTGGTGACCAAGTGACCAACGCGAAACCAGATCCAGAAATTTATTTAAAGGTCGTTGCTGATTATCATTTAAACAAAGAAGAGACCATTGTCTTAGAAGACTCTATTCATGGCGTGAATGCAGCCTATAAAGCTGGTTTAGACGTGATTATGGTGCCTGATTTAGTAGCACCGGATGAGTTGACTTACGAACGAGTGGTCGCAGTAGTTGGCCGCTTAGGTGACGCTTTGCCATTTTTAGATTAATTTAGTAGGAAGAACGTGTTTGCTGGTTTGGGTGAATGCGTTCTTTTTATATAGGCGAACAATAGCGTAGTAAAATCGCATAAAAGTTCGTTTAAACAGTAAAAATGCATTAAATATATTTGATAATTACAAAAATATTCGCAAAATATATTTTAAGCGCTGAAAAATATGTTAGAATCATTGCAATGAGCATTGCTAAATAGATGAAGAGAGAGGGTCTTGTTATGTTAACAGATATTCAAATTGCCCAACAAAATGAACAATTACCAATTATAGAGATTGCCAACCGCATTGGTATCGATGCCGATGATATTGACTTGTACGGTAAATACAAAGCAAAAATTCCTGCAAAGACATTAAAAGCATTGGAAAATAAGGAAGATGGTAAATTAATTTTAGTGACTGCCATCAATCCAACGCCGGCGGGTGAAGGGAAATCGACGACAACTGTTGGTTTAGGTGATGCCTTAACTTTACGCGGTAAGAAGACGATGATTGCCTTAAGAGAACCATCTCTTGGCCCAACAATGGGTGTTAAGGGTGGTGCAGCTGGTGGTGGTTACGCACAAGTTGTCCCAATGGAAGATATTAACCTACATTTCACAGGTGACATGCATGCAATTACAACAGCCAATAATACCTTATCAGCAATTATTGATAACCATATTCACCAAGGTAATGAATTAGATATTGATGTGCGTCGTGTCACTTGGAAACGTGCTTTCGACTTGAATGATCGCGCGCTACGTCAAGTTATCGTTGGTTTAGGGGGTGTAGCGAACGGCTACCCTCGTGAAGATGGTTTTGATATTACGGTGGCTTCTGAAATCATGGCGATTTTATGTTTATCCACTGACCTTGAAGACATGCGTGCACGTTTTGCCCGCATCGTCATTGGTGAAAATACCAACCGTCAACCTGTCACAGTTGCTGACTTAGGGGTTGAAGGGGCTTTAACCCTAATTATGAAAGACGCCATTGCGCCTAACTTGGTACAAACTTTAGAACATACACCAGCCTTCGTGCATGGTGGTCCTTTTGCGAATATCGCGCACGGTTGTAACTCAGTAGTTGCAACGCATGCTGCCTTGAAATTAGGGGATTATGTCGTGACAGAAGCTGGGTTTGGTGCTGATTTAGGTGCTGAAAAATTCATGGACATCAAAGTACCTGTATTAGGCAAAGCACCGGATGCCGTTGTTGTTGTCGCAACCATTCGTTCATTAAAAATGCACGGTGGTGTTGCAGTCAAAGATTTAAACAATGGGGCCAATCCTGAAGCCGTTGCAAAAGGCTTTGCAAACTTACAAAAACATATTGAAACAATGCAAGGCTTCCAAGTGCCAGTTGTTGTTGCTGTAAACGAGTTCGTCACTGATTTAGCTGAAGAAGAACAAGTAGTCTTTGATAAATGTGCTGAACTAGGCGTTACTTGTGTGAAATCTTCTGTGTGGGAGAACGGTGGTAAAGGTGGCGTTGATTTAGCGGATGCAGTCGTAGCCGCAATCGACAATAAAGACCAAGAATTCCAAGCAACATATGCATATGACACTACTTCAATTGAAGAAAAAGCGCGTGCTATCGTGCAAAAAATTTATGGTGGAGACGATGTCGTTTTCTCTAAAAAAGCTCGCAATCAAATGCGTCGCTTCGAACGTAATGGCTGGGGTAATTTACCAGTTTGTATGGCTAAGACCCAATATTCATTATCCGATGATCCTAAGGCTTTAGGTCGTCCTGAAGGCTTTACGGTAACTGTACGTGAGTTGGTACCAAAGATTGGTGCAGGGTTCATTGTGGCGCTTACTGGGGACGTATTGACTATGCCTGGTTTGCCGAAACATCCAGCAGCTTTGGATATGGATATCAAAGCGGATGGCGAAATCGTGGGCTTGTTCTAATTTCAATCTTATATAGAAGACATGACCATTTTGGTCATGTCTTCTTTGTTTCAGTCACTATCTTAGGCGCTTTTCAATGATTTATTCGTATAAATTAAGTAGAGGGGTGTGAAATAATGACTGAAAACCAATTATTAGTGAAAACAACAATTCATGAGTTACCAGAAGAAATCCGGCCACGAGAACGTTTAATTGCCCATGGCGCTCAATCTTTAACTTCCTACGAACTGCTAGCTATTATTTTACGGACGGGTAACCGCAAGCTCAATGCGATTCAATTGGCCATGAAAATTTTGCAACAGTTTGGTACCCAATACGATTTGCGAACGGCTTCTTTCCACGATTTAATTCAAGTATCCGGTGTCGGTCCGGCAAAGGCAGTAGAAATCCAAGCAGCTATCGAATTTGGCCGGCGATTGTACCAAACCAATCAAGAAAAACAAGGTGTGATTATGTCCACCAAAGATGCGGGTGATTATTGCATAGAAAAATTAAAGGATTTACAACAGGAAAATGTTTTTGCACTCTATTTAAATACGAAAAATCAGATTATTAAGGAGAAAATTATTTTTATAGGAACTTTAAATTCTAGTGTCGCACACCCTAGAGAGATCTTTAAAGAGGGTGTTCGGTGCTCCGCAGCCAGAATTATCGTTGCCCACAACCATCCTTCTGGAAATCCCTCACCATCTCAAGCAGATATTGAATTTACCAAACGTTTGGCTGAAAGTGGTGACCTGATAGGGATTGAGGTCCTAGATCATATTATTGTAGGTGATGATAATTTTCTGAGTTTACAGGAACTGGGCATATTCTAGCTATATAAAAAAAATAATAATGAATAAGCATTGCTTTAAAAATTTAACCGTGCTATAATAAGTTTAAGGATTTTTGGATAGGTAAAAAGTTATACAATTTTTAAACGTGCTTAGCACATAAAAGTTTTACTCGAGCCATGCAAGAATTACTAAAGAAATAAGTGCATGTGCACGAGGAGGATTTTCAATTATGGAAACAGGTAAAGTTAAATGGTTTAACGCAGAAAAAGGTTTTGGATTTATCGAACGCGACGGTGCTGACGATGTATTCGTACATTTCACAGCTATCCAAGGCGACGGTTTCAAATCTTTAGAAGAAGGCCAAGAAGTATCATTCGAAATCGAAGATGGTAACCGTGGTCCTCAAGCAGCAAACGTTGTTAAAGCATAATTTTAATTATACTAACAATTAGGGTTTAAAAGCCCGAAGGACCAGTTAAGTGCAAACTTAACTGGTCTTTTTGCATGCATGGGACTAGATGGGTTTTGCATGAAATTGTAGCAATATCATTATATTTTGATTCTTTTACAAATAGTGGTGGGAAATTATTTCAAACCTACCATCGATTCGTTTTTGGTAATAATTGAACTATTTGATTAAATAAGTGAATAATTTGCTAAGTTCTTAACTTATTGGAGGTTATAAATTAATTTTACTGTGAATCGTTCATCTATTTCATGCAATAAATGAACGATATTGGATGAATTCATTTATTTAACAGAATAAGTGAATTTTTCCCAATATTTTCATCTATCGCGCCAAATAAATCATAATCCCATGAGTTTATTCACCTATTTAGGGAAGTAAATGAATTCTAGCAAAAATAAACTGGTCCCCAAGAACTGGACCCTCTAGTGCCATATGAAAATATTCCTGGACACGTCGACACCTATATATTCCTATAACATCACCTAGAAAATCCAATTAATTGAAGCATTAATAAGTAAAATGAAAAAAGATTGACAGCAGCCAATCCTTCTTTATAATTCAGCACCTTCACTATTTTCTTGCATGCATCTAAAATCATAAAGAATCGCCCCAATTAGTCTAGTGATCAAGACTTACTGCGGCGGTTTTTGAAGTTATATTAAATTTTACGTTTTAAGTAGAGACCATAGATACATAAGGATAAACTTGAGATTGTTAGGGCAATTGCTTGGTTTAAAATAATTGCGTCTGTCACGAAGCTAAGAGCGATAGCAATAATCAAAATGACAACTGACACCATACGCAAAATACTCAGTACTTTTTGAGTGGATGATTTTTTACCAGCAATTTCAACACCAATTGAATGATGATCCATGAATAGGCTGGCTAGCCATGCAAATGTCGCTAGATAGAATAAGAAAGGGATAAAGCCCAAACCTGTTAATAGGACATTAGCATTTGCCATTTCCATAATATTTTGCATGATGACTAATTCCATGGCAATAAATAAGGGTGGCAAGATTGGTAATAGGTTTTGCGTACCAATGACTAGGTGTATTAGTATCCATTGTACAAATAGCAATCCTTTGACCAAAACGGTAAAGGGGCTAAAGAGCATAATGATAATCATTGCCACTTCAAAAATGGCGAGTACTACAATATTTTTCACCAAGCTTAATTTCTTTTGTTTGGAGAATAAAAAATACACATGGGTCAGCAAAAATTGGAACAATGTCAAAATTAAGAATGCTGGCCATTTGATTGTATGTACTGACTGTAAATTCAAATAGGCAGGTACGGCAAGTAAACATAGTAAGATGACTTGAAACAATATTTGCGGTAGAAAATGATTGTTTTTTGTGGCATGAATAGATTTAATTGCTTGCATCATTTATCTCCTTTCAATAACGAATAACCGTGGTGGGTTATTTTTTTGATTCAAAAATTGAAACATACCTACATTATATCGTTTTTGATCTAAACTTTCGACCAAAAGCTCAACCTTAAGAAATTCTTCCATTCCTCCTGGGTGTCCAATATAAGAAGCAATGGCTAAGACGCCATCTTTATTCAAGCGAGGAAGAGTGGCCTCAATCGCCTTTGCAGTCGTCTCCGCTTTGGTGATAATTTCCTTATCACCCGAAGGCAGATAACCTAAATTAAAAATAGCGAATTGAAGTGTAAGATCTTTAGGTAAGTATTTATCCATCTGGCTATGGTCAGCGTGAAACAACTTGATATTTTTATATTTTGATTCTGTTTCTAATCTCTTTTGTGTTATTGCAATGGCGTCGGCTTGTAAATCAAAGCCATAGACGGAACCTTCGTCTTTTACCAATTGCGATAGTAGTAAGGTGTCATTGCCTTTACCTACTGTAGCGTCCAAAACATGGGCGCCTTTGTGTACTTTTTCCTTAATTATGTGATGACTTAAGGTAACTATATTTTGAAACATTTACTCACATCCTTCACTTATTTAATCATAAAGTACAGTAGTGTTTAAGTAAACATCTTTACAATTATGTTACAAATATTAAAAGATAACATCATTATTAATTAAAGCTTTCTTAATATATAAATGTTAGATAAACTTTAGATTGTGAAAGTTCGACTTTTTTCATGACTATCTATTTTAAGGGGGAGTAACATTGGTAATTGAGGAAAATAAACAAAATTTGCGAAAACACTTCGCTTCAATTTCCAAACATTCAGTGAAAATCGGGGCCGTAGTATTAGGTTCTGCCTTCGCTGTTTCTAGCTACAGTGCGCAAGCAGACATTCCAACAGTGAGTGCCAGCGAGCAAAAGTTAGTTTCATTTGCATCAACAAATAATGCATTTTTAGATGCCATCATTCCAGATGCATATGAATTAGCTCATGAAAACGATCTTTATGCGTCCGTGATGATTGCACAAGCAATCTTAGAATCTGGGTGGGGTGCCTCAGGTTTAGCCTCAGCGCCTAACTACAACTTGTTTGGTATTAAAGGAGACTATAACGGTGAATCTGTAAATGTATACACACTTGAAGATGACGGAAGTGGTAACTACTATCAAATTACCGCTGAATTCCGTAAATATCCTTCATACCGTGAATCTTTAACGGATTACGTGGATAAAATGGTTAACGGTTTAACCTGGAATTCTGAATTCTATAGTCCAACTTGGAAATCAAACACAACTAGCTATTCAGATGCAACAAGCTACTTAACAGGTACTTATGCTACTGATACTCGTTATGGTACTAAATTAAATAGCTTAATTACCAACTATAATCTAGCTCAATATGATACAACTGCTGGCCCATCAACCCCTGTGGAAGCTGGTATTGAGGGTGATACTACCGACGAAACAATCGTTGAAGAAGGTAATGCATCAACTGCTAAAAAATCATACACAGTTCAAGCTGGTGACGGTTTATATACAGTTGCAAGTAAATTAGGGATCACATTAGCTGAATTAAAGGCACAATATAACCTAACGTCTAACCTAATTTTCCCAGGTCAAGTATTCTCTGTAGCAGTGACAAGTGATGAAGCGGCTGAAGAAATTATTGAGGACATTGTTGAAGATGTTACCGAAGAAAATGCGGATCAAACAGCTACACCGACTAAATCATATACTGTCCAAGCCGGTGACGGACTTTATTCAGTAGCTCGTGCATTAGGTGTATCTGTGGCAGAAGTCCGTGCACAAAATGGCGGATCAGACTTAATCTTTGCGGGTGACGTGTTTACTGCTGAGGGAACAAGTGAAGCTAGCACACCAACAGAAACGACAACACCAACGACAACACCAACAAGTACTAAATCATATACTGTTAAAGCCGGCGATGGTTTATACTCAGTAGCTCGTGCATTAGGTGTATCTGTGGCAGAAGTCCGTGCACAAAATGGCGGATCAGACTTAATCTTTGCGGGTGACGTGTTCACAGCAAATGGTTCAAGTACGGCAACAACAACAACACCAGCTGCAAGTACATCAACAGCTAAATCAGCTACAAGCTACACTGTTAAGGCAGGCGATGGTTTATACTCAGTAGCCCGTGCGCTAGGTGTATCTGTGGCAGAAGTCCGTGCACAAAATGGCGGATCAGACTTAATCTTTGCGGGTGACGTGTTCACAGTAAATGGTTCAAGTACGGCAACAACTACAACACCAGCTGCAAGTACATCAACAGCTAAATCAGCTACAAGCTATACAGTTAAGGCTGGCGATGGTTTGTACTCAGTAGCTCGTGCGCTAGGAATTTCTGTGGCAGACGTCCGTTCACAAAATGGCGGATCAGACTTAATCTTTGCGGGTGACGTGTTCACAGCAAATACTTCAAGTACGGCAACAACTACAACACCAGTTGCAAGTACATCAACAGCTAAATCAGGTACAAGCTATACAGTTAAGGCTGGCGATGGCTTATATACAGTGGCTCGCGCTCTAGGTATTTCTGTAGCAGACGTTCGTGCGCAAAATGGCGGTTCAGACGCAATTTTTGTTGGCGATATTTTCACTACAAGTAATGCAACTGTAGCTACAAGTACCACGGCTACTACTACAACAAAAGCTTCAAGTAGTACTGCGGCAACACCAGCATCTAAATCATCGTATACAGTTAAAGCAGGCGATGGTTTATATACAGTGGCTCGCGCCTTAGGTATTTCTGTAGCAGACGTTCGTGCGCAAAATGGCGGTTCAGACGCAATTTTTGTTGGCGATGTTTTCACTGCGAAAACGGCAGCTGTAAGCAATAGCCAAGCATCATCTAATGCATCAAGTAACTCATCTGCTAAGGCAACTACTAGTGCGTCTTCAGCGACTAAAACTTACACAGTTGCTTCTGGAGATACTTTATACCGTATCGCTAAGAATAACGGTCTAAGTCTAGATGCCTTGATGAAACTTAACGATTTATCAAACAACAACTTATACATTGGGCAAGTTCTAAAATTAAAATAAATCATTTAAGATAGATCATGAAATAAATAAGAAATACGTATCCTTGAAAGAGTCCCCCTCTTTCGACGGTGCGTATTTTTTTTGTTGGCTTTATTTTTCAAAAGTATCCATTTTGCGTAATAACTACTGTGAGACATGACAGAAGTAAGCAATGATGAACGCGATGAATTGTTGAAATTTTACAAAATTAAATTGCATATTTTAGCAAAAACGTTCAAAAATAATTTTCATGATAAATTCGTAAATGGATACTCAAATAGCAATCATCAGGCTTGATATGTCAAAATTCCGTTTTTATACACGAACATTCGTAAATATAAATTTAAAATTATTCGGAAAAGACTTGATTTCACTTCTCGATTGGTGTATTTTTATTACCATGATATACAAATATTAAGGAGTGAAGAAAAAAGTGGACGTTATGACAGAAAATGCATCTCAAGTAAGTAAATCAAATGTTGGTATTAACAGTGTAGTAGAATCAGGAGGTTTATTTGGTGTATGGGGTCACCCATTAGCGAACCAAGTTACTTATTTTGGTTTACATGCATTACAACATCGTGGACAAACATCAGCTGGGATTGTCACAAGCCAGGAAAATGTCTTCAAAGGTCATTTAGGTAATGGGTTAATCAATTATGTCTTCGATCAACCAGAAACCTTGGCAAAATTAACTGGGACTAATGCAATCGGTCAAGTTCGTTCAGCAACAAGTGATGATTTAGCGGATGATTCAAATATTCAACCACTTTTATTCCACTTTAATGATCGTTCAATTGCGATCGCTCATACAGGTAACTTCACTGAAGGCGTAACATTACGTCAAAAGCTTGAAGAAGACGGCGCAGTATTTTCATCTAACTCAGCAGCAGAAATTTTAATTCATTTAATCCGTCGCAATCAATCAAATGATTTCCAAAGCGCACTTGAAGAAGGTTTGAAATCACTAAAAGGTGGCTTTAACTTCGTATTGCTAACAGATGACGCCTTATACGGTGCAGTTGATCGCCATGCTTTTAGACCTTTAGTAATCGGTCAATTTGAAAATGGTGCTTACACACTTGCGAGTGAAACATGTGCATTACAATCAATCGGCGCAAAATTTGTGCAAGAATTATCAGCTGGGCAATACGTTATCATCAACGACGAAGGTTTTGAAATCGTTCAATATCTTGATGATTGTCACGTAGCAATTGAACCAATGGAATTCATTTACTTCTCACGTCCAGATTCAGACATCGCTGGTGTAAACGTTCATAAAATGCGTAAAGATACCGGTCGCTGTTTAGCTGAAGAACATCCAGCACCAAACGCTGAAATGGTTATCGGTGTGCCAAACTCCTCATTATCTGCGGCATCTGGTTATGCAGAAGGCCACAACCTACCATACGAAATCGGCTTAATTAAACACCAATATACTGGCCGTACTTTTATCGAACCAACCCAAGAATTACGAGAAGCAGGCGTTAGAGCCAAATTATCAGTTGTTGAAAGCATCATTAGAGGCAAATCAATTGTACTTGTTGATGACTCAATTGTTCGTGGTACAACAATCCGTCACTTAATCACTATTTTACGTGAAGCCGGAGCAAAAGAAATTCATGTTCGTATTGCGAGCCCAGCAATTCGCTTCCCTAACTACTACGGTATCAACACAATGCATACGTCAGAATTAGTAGCTGCAAATCATACGATTGCTGAATTAAAAGATATGTTTGATGCTGATTCACTAGGTTTCATTTCAGTGGATGGTTTACTAGAAGCAACAAACTTACCATATGATACAGAAAATCGTGGTCTTTCATTAGATGCATATACAGGCCGTTACTTGGATGACATCGGCGACTTTAGAGCGGAATTTGATGCCACATTAACACCAATTCAACAAGCAATTTTAGAAGGGACTTTTGTAGATGAGTAATGCTTACCAGGCATCTGGCGTAGATATCGAAAAAGGTTATGAAGCAGTTGAACGCATGAAAAAACATGTGGCACGTACGCAACGTCCAGAAGTATTGAACCAGTTGGGCAGCTTCGGTGCTTTATTCAAACTAGACATGACTAAATATTCAAATCCCGTCTTAGTATCAGGTACTGACGGGGTGGGCACGAAAATTTTGCTTGCTCAAGAAGCACAAAAATACGACACTGTCGGCATTGATTGTGTGGCAATGTGTGCCAATGATATCTTAGCGCAAGGTGCACAACCACTTTTCTTCCTGGATTATTTAGCAGTTGGCCACAACCAACCAGCTACTATAGAGCAAATTGTTGCTGGTGTAGCTGAAGGGTGTGTTCAAGCTGGAGCAGCTTTAGTCGGTGGTGAAACAGCCGAAATGCCTGATTTATATCATAATGAAGAATTTGATTTAGCAGGTTTTTGTGTCGGCGTAGCTGACCAAGATAAATTATTAGATGGTTCACGAGTAAAAGCGGGTGATGTGTTAATCGGATTACCTTCATCAGGTATCCATTCAAATGGCTATTCATTGGTCCGTAAAGTCTTTTTCAAAGATAATTCAGTACCCTTTAATACAGTATTACGCGATGGCAAAACATTGATTGATCACTTATTAACACCAACAAAAATTTATGTTCAAGACGTGATGCCTTTTGTGGAAGCGGGTAAAATTAACGGGATTGCACATATTACGGGTGGTGGTTTCTATGAAAATGTACCCCGTATGTATGGGGACAACCTGTCAGCGCAAATCGATCTCGATGCTTGGCAAGTACCATGTATTTTTAAGGAAATTCAAAGCCTTGGTCAACTTGACCAAATGGATTTATACAACGTCTTCAATATGGGGATTGGTATGGTATTAGCAGTTGATGCCACAGAAGTTGAAGCAATCTTAGCGGGTATCGATGGGGCACTAATCATCGGTCAAATGACTGAACGTCAAGCATCAGACGCTAATGTCCAACTCATTAGAAAGTCAGGTGTGTAATGAAATTAGGATTGATGGCATCAGGCAATGGTACAAACGTTCAAGCCATTATTGATGCTGTTAGTAAGCAAGAAATTTCAGGTCAGATTGCCTGCATTGTGACCGATAACCCCAATGCATATGTAATCGAACGAGCGAGAAAAGCAGGTATTCCATACTTGCTGGCGCAACCCAAAGCTTACAACAATCGTCAAACTTGGGAAGAATCTATCGCAAACTATTTGCATCAACAAGGTGTTGAATTGGTAGTACTCGCCGGTTTTATGCGAATTGTCGGTCAACCACTACTGGACGCCTTTCCTAACCGAATCATCAACATCCATCCTGCCTTACTACCAGCTTTTCCGGGGCGTGATGGTATTGGAGATGCCTACAAGGCAAAGGTTAGCCAAACAGGTGTTACCGTGCATTTTGTAGACGAAGGCATCGATACTGGTGAAATTATCGCTCAAGAATCCCTTACAATTGAGGAAGATTGGACGTTAGAGGACCTAGAAAATCATATTCACGCGATTGAACATGAGTTATATCCCAAAGTGATTGAACAACTGATTCAAAACCATTAGTACAGAAAGGACCATTGCAAACATGACTTACGCATTATTATCAGTCTCTGATAAGACAAATATCTTAACCGTTGCTAGAAAACTTGTTGAAAAAGGTGTACAACTTCTATCAACAGGTGGCACTTTCAAAGCAATTCAAGAAGCAGGCATTCCAGTACAAACTGTAGATTCTTATACAGGTTTTCCTGAAATGTTAGACGGCCGAGTAAAGACATTACATCCTAAAATTCATGGTGGTTTACTTGGTTTACGTGATTCTGCAGAACATCAAGCAACAATGAAGGAACATGAAATTGCAGCAATCGATTACGTCATCGTAAACTTATACCCATTTAAAGAAACGATTTCTCAAAATGATGTGACATTACAGGATGCCATTGAAAATATCGACATCGGTGGTCCATCAATGTTACGTTCAGCTGCCAAAAACTATCAATCAGTAACGGTGGTAACTGACCCAGCTGATTACGACACCTTGATCAGCCAATTAGACCAAGATGGCCAAACAAGCTTTGCATTCCGCCAATATTTAGCGGGTAAAGTTTTCCAATTAACGAGTCATTATGACACCTTAATTGCAGACTATTTGAAAGATTTTAATGCAGGCGAACAAGATTTCCCAGTCAATGAATGGGCTCACAAAACGATGACCTTTATCGACAAGGAAAGCTTACGTTATGGTGAAAACGGCCATCAAAAAGCAGCTTTCTACAAGACATTAAACCCAGCTGCAAATTCGATTGCAGCAGCCAAACAATTACATGGTAAGCAACTTTCTTATAACAACTTAAAAGATGCAGATGCAGCCCTGAAAATTGCCCAAGAATTTGATGAACCAGTTGCTGTAGCAGTAAAACACATGAACCCATGTGGTGTTGCCGTTGGCGCGACTATTGAAGAAGCCTTCGACAGATGTTTCCAAGCAGATAACGTATCTATTTACGGCGGTATCGTAGTTGTCAACCGTCCTGTTACCTTAGCGCTTGCTAATGAATTAGCAAAAATATTCCTTGAAATCATTATTGCACCATCTTTTGAAGCAGACGCTTTGGCTCGTTTAGAAAAGAAAAAGAATTTACGTTTATTAACCGTTTCATTTGATGAAAAAGTAGCACCATATCAAGAATTTATTTCAATTACTGGTGGCTTACTAGTTCAAGATGCTGATCTTTCGGATGAATTACCACGTGAAGAAATCACGGCGTTACCTGAACAATGGACCGTAGCCACAACACGTCAACCAGACCAGGCGCAATTAGATGCGATGAACTTCGGTATGAAAGTTGTCAAACACGTGAAGTCAAATGCCATCATTATTAATAATGAATACATGACATTAGGTATAGGTGCAGGTCAAATGAATCGTGTGGGATCTGCCCGCATTGCGATTAAACAAGCTGAAGAAAAAGATTCAGCACTGAAAGGTGCATACGTTATGTCTTCTGATGCTTTCCTACCAATGGATGACACAGCAACTTTAGCACATGAACACGGTATTAAAGCAATCGTCCAACCTGGTGGCTCTATCCATGACGAAGATTCTGTAGTCGTATGTGATGCAAACGATATGACCATGGTTATGACTGGCAACCGTCACTTCAGACACTAATTTAAGGAAAGGATCACAGACAATGAAACAGATTTTAATCATAGGGTCAGGTGGTCGTGAACATGCCCTAGCGCGTGCCTTTGCACAAAGCCAGGCAGTAAGCCAGGTCTATGTAGCGCCTGGTAACCCAGGTATGTTAGTGGATAATCAACACTTAACCCTACATGCCCCAATTGAAACGGTGGATATCACTGTAGATGATATTCAAACCTTAGTAGCCTTTGCTTTAGATAAGGCGATTGATATTAGCTTTGTTGGTCCAGAAGTGCCACTTGAAATGGGCATTGTCGACCACTTTAAATTACATGACCTAGACATTGTTGGTCCGAGTAAAGTTGCGGCCCAACTAGAAAATTCTAAACAATTTGCCAAGGAAATCATGGCCCAAGCTGGTGTCCAAACCGCTGCACACCAATTCTTTGATAGTCATGACATTGTTCAAGCCCTAGATTATGCTAAACAATTGCAATTACCGTTTGTGATTAAGGCAGATGGTTTGATGTCTGGTAAGGGTGTCGTTATTCCAACAAGCACGATAGAAGCAGAAGATATCTTAGAAGATTTCATGGTCAAAAAAGGCTTACCTTTATTAATAGAAGAATTTCTTGTTGGTAACGAATTTTCTCATTTCTCATTGATTAATGAAGACCAAGTAATCACACTTGGCACGGCTTGCGATTACAAGCCTGTCGGTGATGGTGATCAAGGAGCGAATACAGGCGGCATGGGCTCTTTTGCCCCCGTTTCCTGGATGACACCATCAATTAATCAACAAATTATTGATGCTATTGTGCAACCTGTGGCAGATCAAATGGTGCAAAATGGCACACCTTTTACCGGAATCCTATATACCGGCCTAATCTGGACTGTAAATGGCCCTAAGGTTATCGAATTTAACACACGTCTTGGAGATCCAGAAACACAAGTGGTCTTACCTTTACTTGAGACAGATTTCCTAGCTATTGTTGAAGCGCATTTGAATAAGGAAACAATCGATATTCAATATAAAAATGGTGTTCAATTAGGTGTTGTACTTGCAGCAGCAGGCTATCCTAAAGATTACATCAAAGGGATGAAACTTGATGTATCTACCATTGATACCAATCGTGTATTATACGCAGGTGTTAGTCAGGATGGTCAAAGTCAATTGATTGCCAATGGTGGCCGGATACTAATGGTAACAGGGCATGGCGAAGATATCGAAACTGCGAGAGCAGATGTATACGGACAATTGAATACGTTAGCTATTGCGGATACTTTCTACCGCAACGATATCGGATATTTAAGAGAAAGGAGCGATGTATGATGGCAGATGTTGCAGTTGTGATGGGATCGATTTCGGATTGGTCTCAGATGCAAGCAGCCTGTATCTTATTAGATCAGCTAGGTATTTCTTACGATAAACATGTTGTATCTGCCCACCGGATGCCAACAGAAATGTTGACCTTCGCGCAAAATGCGGCAGACGATGGGTACCAAATTATTATTGCTGGGGCAGGTGGGGCAGCTCACTTACCAGGTATGATTGCTGCGGCAACAAGTTTGCCCGTGATTGGTGTACCGATGAAGTCTTCAGCTTTATCAGGTATGGATTCGCTCCTTTCAATCGTCCAAATGCCCACGGGTGTGCCCGTTGCAACAATGGCAATTGGTGAGGCTGGAGCGAAAAACGCAGCCCTCATGGCAGGACGCATTTTGTCCTTACATCATGCGGACATTGGCCAACGCTTAAAAACCTATATAGATCAACAACATGCGGCAGCAGTAGAGAGCGATGTGACACTCAATGGTTAACACTTTATATCCCGGAGCCAAGATTGGTATCATCGGGGCCGGTCAACTCGGTAAGATGTTGGGACAATCCGCACAGAAGATGGGTTATCAAGTATATTTCTATGATCCAAACCCTACATCATGTGGCTTCGATGTGGCACAAGGCCACACAGTTGGCCAATTCGATGACCGAGAGAAATTATTAGATTTCGTCCAAACAGTGGACGTTGTTACTTATGAATTTGAAAATATCGATGGCGACCTACTTCAAGAAATTGACGCCCAAGCGTACCTTCCACAGGGCACAAAATTATTGTTGAACGGTCAGGAACGTATCAAAGAAAAAACTTGGTTAAATGAACAAGAAATCCCAACCACTCAATATAAGGAAATCACAGTCATCGATGATATCGATGTAGACATGGGCTATCCTTTTATCCTTAAAACTACGCGGTTTGGCTACGATGGTAAGGGGCAAATCAAGGTCGATTCAGACCACGATTTAACCATGAAATCGGAGACAATCCAAAACTTACTGGCTGAGCAACCATTGATTCAAGAAGTCTATTGCGATTTTGCCTATGAAGCGTCCATTATGGTGGCACGCGATTTACAAGGCAACATCAAATATTTCCCCATTTCGATCAATCAACATGAACACGGTGTCCTATTCTCATCACTAGTTGGTCAAACATTTGACCCGGTGATGACCGCAACGATTGAATCTATCGCGGGTAAAATAGCGACTGCTGGCAATTTAGTCGGCGTCTGTGGGATTGAATTTTTCGTCAGTCGAGCTGGCGATATCTTGGTCAACGAAATTGCACCACGTCCGCACAATTCAGGGCATTACACCATTGAAGCGTGCAACGTATCGCAATTTGATCAACATATTTTAGCCATTACCGGACATCCATTGATTGATGTTCGCTTGATGGAACCAGCACTTATGATTAACATTTTAGGCCAACATTTACCCCGCTTAGCTGAGGGGATGGCAGAATTTCCAAATGCTATCTTCCACATCTACAACAAGGGTGAGGCCAAGACGCAACGGAAGATGGGGCATTTCACCATTATCAATCCTAATTTTACAGATTTAGCGGATTTATTAGCTATTTCACAAACACTTAAAACTTGGAAACGTATGTATTAAAAAATGGAGGTATTTTCAATGAACGAAGTAATCTACAGCGGTAAAACTAAAGATATTTATCAAGGTGCAGAAGAAAACCAATTGGTATTGAAATTTAAAGACGATGTTACAGGTGTTGACGGTGTCTTCGATCCAGGTGCTAACCAAGTTGGTTTATCTATTGAAGGTGTAGGCCAAGTTGGTTTACGTTTAACTAAATACTTCTACAGCAAATTAAATGAAGCTGGTTACCCAACTCATTTCGTTGACGCTGATATCGAAAACAACACGATGACTGTTCGCAAAGCGAAAGTATTTGGTAAAGGTCTTGAAGTAATCACTCGTTTTAAAGCAACAGGTTCATTCGTTCGTCGTTACGGTGACTATGTAACTGAAGGAACTGCATTACCAACATATGTTGAAGTAACATTAAAAGATGACGACCGTGAAGATCCATACATTACAAAAGATGCATTAGCAATCTTAGACATCATGAACGGCGATCAATACGAAGAATTAGTTGCTACAACGAAAGAAATCGCATCATTCGTTCGTGACGACATTGCAGCTCACGGTCTTGAAGTATTTGATATCAAACTAGAATTCGGTTTCGATGCAGTAACTGGTAAAGTTATTTTAATCGATGAAATCTCTGGCGGAAACATGCGTGTATTCGATAATGGTACATACGTTTTACCATTAAACTTAATCAACTACTTCCCAGAAGCATAATTAAGATTTATAATCCCTATTAAAAATAAATGAGAAAAAACCTTGACTTTAATGAGTGACATTGTTAAAGTTGGTGTATTAAACAGCGAGAGGAGGACTACAATCATGCAAGCAATGACTACAACAAAATTCTATTTCTTTTTTAACTTTTACTTTTACTTTTTCGGTTCAAGTAAAGGTGATTTTGTTGTAGCTTCATAAGGATATGATTTTAGTTCTTTAGTCACTAGCGCGTCTAGTGTCCTAGGAAAGTCCTTTACAACAAATATCACATCGGTGGTGTTGTTGTAGAGGGCTTTTTTTCTTGCATAAAACATGCACCACCTATATGCGTCGTCTAGTAACTGAAACAAGTCAAGCCAATCAAAGGAGCAAACAAAAATGACAACACAAACAATTCAAACTACCACAACAAGCGCCACCAACGAAGATGCTATCCTAGCCAATATTAGTGAACCTTACAAACGCGCTAGTTTATCATACAAAGCAACGCCATCAGTTGTTACAGTCGGTAATATCAAAATTGGTGCCGGAAACTTTGCCATGATTGGGGGACCATGTTCAATCGAAGGTTTGGACAAATTAGATGAAGTTGCTGCCGCCGTGAAAGATGCTGGTGCGAATATGCTTCGAGGTGGCGCCTACAAGCCAAGAACTTCACCATATGCATTCCAAGGTTTAGGTGAAGAAGGTTTAGAAATTTTAGAACGGGTGGGTGCGAAATATGACTTACCAGTTGTTACTGAGGTCATGGCTGTGGACCAAGTCGACTTATTCGATGGCATAGATATGTACCAAATTGGCGCACGAAATATGCAAAATTTTGATTTACTAAAAGCTGTCGGCAAAACGAATAAACCTGTTTTGTTAAAAAGAGGGATGGCTGCTAGCATTGAAGATCTATTAATGGCGGCTGAATATATTTTGGCCCAAGGCAATCCTAATGTCGTTTTATGTGAACGTGGTATTCGCACTTACGAAACGACTACACGTAACACACTAGATTTATCAGCAATTCCAGTTCTTCGTAGCAAAACGCATTTACCGATTGTGATTGATCCAAGTCATGCTGTGGGTAAACGTGAATGGGTTGAATCGATGGCGATGGCTGCTGTAGCTGCTGGTTGTGACGGTTTGATTATCGAAATTCATCAAAACCCGGATGAAGCTTGGTCAGATGGTCGTCAATCATTAACTTTGGACGCTTACAAAACATTAACAAGTAAAGTACAAGCTTTACATACTTTCTTAAAAGATTTGAATGCAAGTGACGCGAATTTAGCTTAAAATAAGATTAGAAAACAAAATTGCTGAAACGCGGATGATGAATTGAGGGAATAAATTGGAAAAAGTTACAGTAGAGGTTGAAACACCATACGACGTTATGATTGACCACGACCTATTGAAACATGCAGCTGCTCATTTAGAAGATTTGATTCAGGGTAAGAAGGCACTGATTGTAACAGATGAAAATGTTGCTTCTTATGGCTACCTTGGCAATTTACAAGAAGCGATTGTTGGGATTACCAGTGGCGTAGATACTTATGTTCTGCCAGCTGGAGAAGCCCAAAAATCTGCTGAAAATTATATCGCCCTTCAAGGTCACTTGGCGACGTTGAATTATTCACGTTCAGATGTCATTATCGCGCTAGGTGGGGGCGTGATTGGGGACTTAGTAGGGTTTACAGCAGCAACTTATTTGCGCGGTATTGATTACATTCAAATGCCAACGACTTTACTGTCAGCAATCGATTCATCAGTAGGTGGGAAAACGGCGATTGATTTACCGCAAGGCAAAAATTTGGTCGGCGCTTTCTACCAACCACGACGTGTGCTATGTGATTTAGACACATTTCAAACTTTAAGCGAAACGATATTTGAAGATGGCTGTGCGGAATTAATTAAATATGGCATGATTCTTGACGGTGATTTATTAAATCAATTGATGGATCGCGAACAGCCTTTAAATGCTTTAAGTGCTGACCTAGGTGAAATTGTTAAACGCTGTGTGGAAATTAAACGGGATGTAGTGTTGGAAGATGAACATGATCTAGGTTTACGCCAGATGTTAAATTTTGGTCATACAATTGGCCATGCGGTGGAACAAGCTTCCCACTACCAAGTGTCTCATGGACGCGGTGTGGCCATAGGTATGATTTTAACGCAAATTATGGCAGAAAAAGAGGGCTTGACGGCCTTATTCATAACTGAACGCTTCAATCAATTACTAAACCAATATCATCTGTTAAATCAAATGCATTTGGTGAAAGCATACGATTACGAGGATTTAACCGTATCCATGACTAACGATAAAAAGCGCCGTGGTGGTGAAATAACGGAAATATTCCCGGATTCATTTGGTAAATGTCGTTTGGAAACCATGCCATTTGATCAGTATGCTAGTTATTTAGCAGCCATCATTGAGGACCTCAAAGCGGACAAATTGCCCCTCGTGACTGATAGTGATGATGAGGTGGCATAGATGGATAGTATTACTGATATCAATGGAAGGACCCAATTTGCAGCCGTGATTGGGCAACCCTTGAGCCATTCATTGTCACCCATTATTTACAATACCGCCTTCAAAGCCCAAGACGTCAACATGGTGTATCTGGCTTTCGAAACGAGTGAAGCCGAAACAATTGACCGTATCGAGCACTTGAAAGCCTTAGGTGTTCAAGGGATTAATGTAACCATGCCTGGGAAAATGGCTGCCATGGCTACTGTTGATGCGCTGGATAAGGCAGCAGCCTATGTCCAAGCTGTAAACATGATTACCACCAACGAAGACGGCAAATGGATTGGATACAACACTGATGGTGCTGGTCTCTGGTTGGCTGTCAAGAATAGAGATGTGGCACTTGCTGGCAAACGTCTAGTCATCTTTGGTTCAGGCGCAACCTCGCGTATTATCCTTGCCCAAGCTGTCTTGGAAGGTATGCTAGATATCACCGTGATTGCCCGTAAAATTCAAGAGAAAGACCATTTATTAAAGGTAGCGCAAGCCTTAACCAGTGATTATCCTGATTTAGCGCTCAACTTAGTAGATTTAGCGGATAGTGCAGGAGTCGAAGCAGCTGTGACCAAGGCGGAAATCGTTATTCAATCAACAAGTGTGGGCATGTCAGGTTCGAAGGATCAATCAATTTTGGCTAATGCAGAATGGCTACAAGCAGGTACAGTGGTGATAGATGTGATTTATGAACAGTTGGAAACGACGTTTATGAAGCAGGCGAAGTCACGTCACTGTCAGGTGATAGGGGGACTGGATATGTTGGTTTTCCAGGCCAAATTAAACTATCAACTATTTGCGCATCGAGACTTGCCTGTTGATCGAGTTTTTGAGACGATTCAAAGCCGTATTCATGGTCACTAGGGGCTTGAAAAGGCTATGAAAACTGCCGATAATAGGTTTGCAATTGCCCTTATATAATGCTAGAATGATAACGATAATTGATCTTTTCAGAGGTAGTAACAAGCACTGTTCAATTTAGCGAGTATACGGTTGGTGGAAGTATATTTGAACGACTTGCGAATTAGGCTGAATCAAAGATGGTTGAGTATGCTTTGGCAGAAAACACCACGTCCCGCCAACGTTATCGGTATGAAGAGTACAAACATAGGTGGTACCACGAAAAGAAATTTCGTCCTATATGCGTTTTTGACGTGTATAGGATTTTTTTATTTTAAAGGAGAGAAAAAAATGGCTTTTAATCATAAAGTGATTGAGAAAAAATGGCAAAAATATTGGGATGAAAACAAGGAATTTAAAACTTCTGAGGATTTTTCGAAACCTAAATATTTCGCAATGGATATGTTCCCTTACCCATCAGGTGCTGGTTTACACGTAGGTCACCCTGAAGGATATACAGCGACAGATATTATGTCTCGTTACAAACGTGCACAAGGTTATAACGTGTTACATCCAATGGGCTGGGATGCCTTTGGTTTACCTGCAGAACAATATGCTTTGGATACAGGGAATGATCCGGCAGAATTTACGGCAAAAAATATTGCTACATTCAAACGCCAAATTAAATCATTAGGTTTCTCATATGATTGGGACCGTGAAATTAATACTACTGATCCAAAATTCTATAAATGGACACAATGGATCTTCACTAAATTATATGAAAAAGGCTTAGCCTATGAAGATGAAATCCTAGTAAACTGGTCTGAAGATTTAGGTACCGTATTAGCGAACGAAGAAATTATCGATGGTAAGACGGAACGTGGTGGCTATCCAGTAGTCCGCAAACCAATGAAACAATGGGTATTACGTATTACGGCATATGCTGACCGTTTACTAGATGGTTTAGATAACGTAGACTGGCCAAACTCAGTAGTAGAAATGCAACGTAACTGGATTGGTCGTTCACAAGGTGCTGAAATCAATTTTGATGTGAAAGATCACGAAGGTTTATCTTTTGCGGCTTTCACAACGCGTCCTGACACAATTTATGGCTTAACTTTTGCTGTACTTGCCCCAGAACATGATTTAGTGAAACAAATCGTCACTGACGAACAACGTGCAGAAGTAGAAGCTTATATTGAAGCTGCATCTCGTAAATCTGACCTAGATCGTACAGATTTAGCAAAAGAAAAAACAGGTGTCTTCACTGGTGCTTACGGTATCCACCCATTAACAGGGGAAGCATTCCCAATTTGGGTTGCTGACTATGTATTAGCATCATACGGTACCGGTGCTGTTATGGCTGTTCCAGCTCATGACACACGAGACTATGAATTCGCACAACAATTTGGTTTAGACATTAAACCTGTTATTGAAGGTGGCGATGTAACGGTAGAAGCTTTCACAGGTGACGGTCCACACATCAACTCTGGTGACCTAAATGGTCTAGACAAAGAAGAAGCCATTGAAAAAGCGATTGCTATTCTAACGGAAACAGGTAAAGGTGAACGTACAACTTCTTACCGTTACGTGACTGGGTATTCTCTCGTCAACGTTACTGGGGTGAACCAATTCCAATTATTCATTGGGAAGATGGTACTACAACAACAGTTCCTGAAGAAGAATTGCCATTACGTTTGCCAAAAACAAACAATATTAAACCATCTGGTACTGGTGAATCGCCATTAGCCAACATTGAAGATTGGTTATACGTAACAGATCCTGAAACCGGTATGAAAGGTCGTCGTGAAACCAACACCATGCCACAATGGGCTGGTTCATCTTGGTACTTCTTACGTTATATCGATCCTAAGAACACCAAAGAAATCGCATCTAAAGAACTAGTAGACTACTGGTATAATGTTGATCTATACATTGGTGGGGCAGAACATGCTGTACTTCACTTATTGTATGCTCGTTTCTGGAACATGTTCCTATATGACTTGGGTATCGTACCTAATGAAGAACCATTCCAAAAATTATACAACCAAGGTATGATTTTAGGCGAAGGTAACGAAAAAATGTCTAAATCTAAAGGAAACGTTGTGAATCCGGATGATGTTGTTAACCAATATGGTGCTGATACATTACGCCTATACGAAATGTTTATGGGACCATTAGATGCATCTATCGCTTGGTCTGAAAACGGCCTTGAAGGTTCTCGTCGCTTCCTAGAACGCGTATGGCGCCTATTTGTAGATGAAAACGGTAAGATGCGTGACCGTGTCACAACACTTAACTCAGGTGAATTAGACAAGGTTTACCACCAAACAGTGAAAAAAGTTACCGAAGACTTTGATAACTTACACTTTAATACAGCAATCTCTCAAATGATGGTATTCGTAAATGAAGCCAATAAAGCAGACAGCTTATACTATGAATACGTGAAAGGTTTCATCCAATTATTAGCACCAATTGCGCCACATATTGCTGAAGAAATGTGGGTAATCGTGGGTAATGAACCAGGTATTTCTTACGTTGCATGGCCAACATTTGACCCAGAAAAAACGGTAGATGACGAAATAGAAATCGTTATCCAAGTTAATGGTAAAATTAAAGCCAAAGCAAACATTGCACGCGGCGCATCTAAAGAAGATTTAATCGCACTTGCACATGCAAATGATAAAGTAAAAGAAGCTATTGCAGGCAAAACTGTACGAAAGGAAATCGCTGTTGTCGACAAATTAGTCAACATTGTGGCAAATTAATAGACATCGTTTGGAAAAACACTTATAATTATCATTAGATTTTAATTAAGGGGAGATGGCTTTAAATGAAAAATATCTTAATCATTCACGATGCATCTGGTTTCGGGAAATGTTCAACAACCGTTGCATTGCCAATTTTATCAGGTATGGCACTTCAGGGAACAATTCTACCAACGGCTTTATTATCAACACATACAGGCCCTGGTTTTGAAGGTTTCACGTTCCTAGACCTAACTGATGAAATGGAAAAAATCGTGAGACATTGGCATTCATTTGGCCTACAATTTGACGCTGCCTATGTTGGATACTTGGGATCAATCCGTCAAATTAAATTCCTAGAAAAAGAATTACCAAAATTATTAAAAGATGATGCAGTGTTCTATCTAGACCCTGTAATGGCAGACAATGGCGAATTCTATTACGGATTCGACCAGGATTACGCTGATGAAATGGCAAAACTTTGTGCCATGGCTGATGTGATTATGCCAAACCAAACAGAAGCGAGCTTCTTGTATGGCGTAGAATATACTGAAGGTGTATGGCCACAAGAAAAAATCGATGAGTTCTTACGCATCGTTCGTCAACAAACTAATGCATCAGTTGTCTTAACTGGTGCAGGTTTTGATGGTGAAAGTCAAACGGGTGCTTACTACTTTGACGCCAAAACGGGTGAACAAGGATTAGCATCAGCAGCTTTTATTGGCGGTAAATTCCATGGTACAGGCGATATTTTCGGATCAATTTTTGTTGGAGCGCAAGCAAACGGTGCGAGCGTACAAGAAGCTACGCAATTAGCAGTAGATTATATCCCTCGTATCATTGAAAAATCGCTTGATGATCCAAACGTGATGCAAAATGGTCTACAATTTGAATTATTCATTGGCGACCTAGCAAACTATGTACGTATGTTGAAACAAAATCAAAATTAATGAGTCAACTAAGTTAAATATGTAAGAGGCTGGGACAAAAGATTAAAATCATAGATTTTTCGTCCTTACAGTGTACGTTCCTTGTGAGCCGTGGGACCATTGAAAGCCAAGGTCTTTCAATTTGAAATCGAGCCAAGGTCTCGATTTCATCCTCTTTCACGGCTAAGGAACTACACTTTCAGTCCTTTAACCTGTTCCAATGATATATTTCAATCAAAATTTATAAAATTTTTTTCAAAGTAAAAGGCGTACACAACTCTTATTAAGAATTGTGTACGCTTTTTAGAGGCCTTTGTCCAGCCTCTTTTTTTGTTTCTTATACAAAGGACATAAGATATCAAAAAATGGTGTTTTGTCCTTACAGTGTACGTACCTTAAAACCGTGGTACCAAGGAGAGGCAAGGTCTCTATGCTTTGAAATCGAGACAAAGGCTCGATTTCATCCTTGTTCACCGCTAAGGACGTACACTTCCAGTTCTCTTAATTCAAAAAAACTTAGGCCGCGGAATAATTATCTATTTTTATGTGAATATTAGAATACAAGGTTACATTAGTTTACTTTCTCATGAGTAGACAAGTTAATTAATTTTATTTTTGTTTTGACTATAGATTTTGATATATTAAAATCTTAAAGATCAAATATCCTGTTATAATAATAAAAATACATATTTTCAGTAATAGGAGATAAAACAATGGAAGCTAATCCAAGAAAATTATTAGATGAATTTATTCCGGAAGCAATGGGTAAGCAATGGGTAAGCAATTTGTGATACCTGTATATCAACGTAAATATACGTGGACAGTTAAAAATCAATTGTTGCAGCTCATGAAAGATTTACACCTTTTAGTTAAGGATGAATCATTACAAAAACAACATTTTTTAGGGACTATCGTTTATTTTGAAAATATCGTAAATTATAAAACTGAGCGATCCATAGTTGATGGTCAACAGCGATTGGTAACCATGTTTTTGATGGCTCACGCAATGAAATCCTTAGCTGAGAATGATATTAGAAAACGAGAAATTGATGATACTTATTTACAAAATTACGGTGAACCAGAAGGAACAAGATATAGACAACGTTTATATCCTTCAGTTTCTGATGGTGACGAATATTTGCTTATTGCGGATGGTAAATACGAGCAACTTGATAAAGCAAGTCATAGTAATATAGTTCAAAATTTTTTATTTTTACAAAGAGAGTTAGATAAGTTTGTAAAAGAGTTTGGCTTTGATAGGGTGCTTTATGCCATAAAAAGATTTTCTATCGTTTATATAAAGTTGGATGAACGTGACAATGCTCAACAAATATTTGAAAGTATTAACTCAACTGGTGAAAGATTAACAGCTTCAGATCTTATTCGTAATTTTATTATGATGGACAAATCTAATAAAGAACAAACTCATTTATACAATAACTATTGGAAAATACTTGAGCAAGTATTTCCAGATTCAAAAGACATGGAGGATTTCTTCAGGTATTATTTAGCATCGTTATCGGGCGATTTTGCACCTAAAAATCTTATTTATTGTCAAGGACAGTATAAAATTGTAGGTTTATGACAGAATAAAAATGTAGGTTTTTGACAGTCTAATTTAGAAGTCCATTTATATTTTCCCTTTCATACGATATGATTTTCCAGTAATCTTGAAGACTTTAACATGGTGAACCAGACGATCAAGAATGGCGGCGGCTATTTCAGAATTCTGAAATAGCTCCCCCCATCGAGATAAGATAATATTTGTCGTAATCATTGTTGATTTTTTTTCGTAACGCATCGTTAATAGTTGAAAGAAGAGGTTAGCTTCAACTTTTTGAATTGGTAAATAACCTATTTCATCAATGATCAAAAGATCATATTTGGCATATCGTTTCAGAACACGATCGACGGTCCCTTTTTCAAAGGCAGAACGAAGACGTAAAAGTAATTCATGACAACTGATAAACAGCGTACGGTAGCCTTGATGACATGCTTCAATGCCTAATGCAATGACAAGGTGTGTTTTCCCTACACCAGGGTTTCCAATGAAAACTAAGTTTTCTTTTTTCTCCATAAAAGCCATATGTTTCAAGTCTAGAATCTCTTTTTTGTTAACGCTTGGTTGAAAGTTGAAATCAAATTCTTCAAGTGATGTCCGTTTGGGAAAGTGTGCGCGCTGGATGACACGTTCCACAGTCTGATTCGTTTGAAAGTCTAATTCTTGATTAGTTAATTCTAGAAGAGCTTCTGTTACAGAAAGCTCATCTCGATTGGCAATTTCAATATAGTTTGGCACATATTCTCTCATATGTTTTAAATTCAAGGCCTCTAGATTATTTAATAGTTTTTGATAGTTACTGCTCATTCGAAGGCACCTCCAGTAAATCATATTGCTTTAAACTTCGTTTAATATGTTCTTGGATGTCATCTTCTTCTTTGTGGCTCATGACATCTGATTTAAGTATCTGAACCAAATCTTCTTGGTTATAGTTCAATCTTTTTGTGGTAAGTGGGTGCGAACGAATCTGTTCTCCGTTATAATAAATGTGCACGTACTCTTCGTTTTCGGAAAGATCCAAGTCAACTTCTTTTCCGATATAACGAGGGTCTACAGAGTACCTACATTTGCGGAAAATGACCATTGCTTCCTTTGTGACTTTACGGCGAATAGAGTCTTCAAAATAAGGATTTAACAAGTCATCTTTTAGCTTATGGAGGTGCTCTTTTTCATTAATTTTCCAAAGTATATCAGGAATCTCGTCCGTTGCTTGAGACACTTCCGAATTTAATTCATCACAAAGTTCGTCAACGATTCGAATGAGGTCTGTCGAATCATAAAATTCATGATTGTAAACCCGTAACCGGTCCATTGTTCTGGCGAGAGCTTCTACGCTGCCTTTTGTTTGGGGGCGAAAAGGACGACAGACCATTGTTCTGAACCCTGCATCTTTACTAAAAGAATAGAAGCGATCGTTTAAATGAACCTGAGAGAATTGAGTTCGTGACCGGTCGACGACAGTTTTCATATTATCGAACCATATTTCTTCTGGAACACCACCGGTGTTATAAAAGGCATCATTCATGCACTCAAACAATGTATCTTGTTTACGATCAAAGGTAAGCGTAATAAATTTCTTCTTTGAGTAGGGCAATATATAAAGGAAAATATTAAAGCGGAAGACTTCTCCCTGACTGCTTATCAGTCGCATTTCTTCTTTCCAATCGATTTGTGCTGAAAGACCAGGCGTATATTCGACGCGTACCGTTGCTTTCTGTATCCGTTCTTTTTTCACTCCACGGCAATAGTCTCTAACAAGACTGTAACTCCCATCGAACCCTTTCTTTTGTATGAATTTGAAGATACTTTTAGCGGTACATTGATCTTCTAACTTAATATCTATGATTTGT
>NZ_NEEY01000019.1 GCF_002252085.1 Aerococcus sp. 1KP-2016 | reverse complement strand
AGTCTTCAAGATTACTGGAAAATCATATCGTATGAAAGGGAAAATATAAATGGACTTCTAAATTAGACTGTCAAAAACCTACATTTTTATTCTGTCATAAACCTACAATTTTATACTGTCCTTGACAGGTAGAACGTTCTGCAATATTTTTTCCTCGTCCTTTTTCTAATTCCATTTCTAGAGTCCATAATTCGGCATCTTTCTTATTCTTAAAGGTTTTTGTTTCTCGCTTGTATTCTCCCTTCTTATAAAGTGAAACTGTTGCTCGATATGAATTATTTCTTTTAGTAATTGTTGCCATTTTATCAGCTCTCTTTCTTATAGAAAAATTGATAAAATAGACTAGTCAATAATAGGATATATGAATCGCCATATTTTATCAATAATAGGATTATTTTACACAGTGATTATCTATGAATTTAAGTAGTTCTGATTTTGTAAATCGTTCCTGCCTACCAACCATAAAGCATTTAAAATCAGGGTGACAGCGGATGTATTTATCGAACGATTTTGGGTCAACTCCGAGAAATTCAGAGGCTTGCTGTCTGTTTAATAAGATAGGTTCTTTATTCATCTGTCTTTTCCTCCTGTTGTTTGTATGGCTTTTTTCCCTTACTGTAACGACGTGAGTCTAAATATTTAGCAAAAAAATAGGTTCGTTCAACAATGAGACCAAGAAGAAGATAGTTATGTTCACGAGCGTAACGTACAAGATCTTCAAATTCCATGAAGTTATTTTCTTCGATAATATCGATAACGTCATTCATAAAATTATCGGTATTCTGTTCCAATAGAAATTTATCTAGTTCAAACCCAGCACCACTTTCAATGTTTTCGACATCATAAGGTGTTTTAGAAGGATTCTCTGCATGTGTGAAATAATCAAACATCCCTTTAGGTGACATGACAACTTCTACATGAGCGGGACCATTTAATTTGTCACTTACCAGTTCAGATACTTGTGTGTAGCTTTTTAAGGAATCAAAGTAAAATGCACCATGTTTGTGAGATTTTTTAAGCTCACCTGTATCTGAGTAAATATCTTTGTCGTGCCAAGGACTAAGTACGAAAGGTACATGCAATCCATTAAGAATCTCCAAATAGTTATCAGGAGCACTTTCTTTATATATCAGGAATGCCCATTTATTTGAGCGTCGTTCTTTAGTCATGTTATCGTCCTCTTTCTGTTAAATTTATGCCTCTATATAATTAGGAGAAAGTTGGATAGATATTCGGAATATCTAATAAAATTTGATTATTGATTATTGGAGGAATGGGGGTCGTAGTATCCCCATTCTTCTATAGGAATTAAAATGTTAATAAAAGGCGCCTGTGGCTTTCACTTCGTGAGCCACGGCGCCAACTTTTTTATCTTTTTTTACCTTCGAACCAAAGAGCATTTTTTACTCTAGTGGGTGCAGAGAAATAATAATTAGGATTTCGATTTGCAATCTCTTCTTTTATTTGTGATTCCATTTCCTTTAGTAACTTTTGTGCCTGTTGATTATTTGGAGCTTTAATAAATATAATTACACTGTCTTGGCGAATATCCACAACACATTTATTAACAGCGCGATTGAAAGTACGATTAATAGGATTATATGTGGAGATAGTTTGAGTTTCGATAGTAAATACTCTTTCGGTTCTTTCAGTTTGAGTTAAGAAGCGACGGAATAGTACAGTACTATAGACTGATTTGAAGTAATTAATAATTTTATCAGATTTAAATCTATGAACTAATTCAATTGTTGTAATTAAAATCACAACACAAGTTTCTAAAAGAGCAATACTTACTAAAAATCGACTAATTTGTTTTATAATATTCAAAACTTGTTGAATAAATACTATATCATTTTTGGCAAGAGAACTAATAATAAACTTAGCTGAAACTCCTAAGAATAGAGCAAGTGATGCAGTAATAAATAAGAAAATAGTTAAATTTAAACTTCGCATAAAATAAGACTTTTTCATTATAAAATACCTCGCTTCGTGTAATAGGTTGGGCATAATAAAGGTAATACTTGGTAGGGATGCTCGTTATCAATAATTTGAATTAGCCCGGTTCCTTTACCAATGGGTATCACAATACCTTCTGGATCTAAGTCGGGGAAAAGGAACTGTGTTGTTTTTTTATTGATGTTTCCGATTTGTATAAGTACATTTGCCTGTTCACGTACAGAGATTGGAACCGAAGTATGGTCAAAGCGTTGACTTACTAACAAAAGATGAACTTTGGTTGCACGACCTAATAAAGAAATTTGAGACAACAAAGAAAAAAAATGAATCTTTGATGGTCTTGTTAACTCCTTCAGATAATGCTAGGACTTCGTCAATCACCACAGTTAAATGAGTGAATTCATGGTCAGGATTCTCATACAAAATTTCTTGACGCTTTTGAATGATATTCAAGCAGTTACTCAAATTTTCATTGATCTCTGATACAAAATCTGATTTTGAACGATTCTGTTGTGGACGGATTACTGGAACACTATGGTTTCGTGCCCAGCGACTAGGAGTATCGAATTTAGGATCTACAAGAATAAGATCAGAAAATTTTTGTAATATGCTTAAAAAATAAGTTAAAGCATATGACTTCCCAGAACCAGAGTTTCCTGCAATCAACATCGATGTAATTTTATCATAGGAAACTGAATAATTTTTCATGATTGGAATATTTGTATCCTTTATAGAAGAAGCGAAATGGTCCAAATCTGGTATAACTAGTCGTTCTGAGATACCCTTTTTCCAAGGGAAGAATAACCCACGTTGTATGTGAATATCGTTTGTTTTTCTAGGAACAAAATAAGCTGAATTCTGTTTTAATAAAGTAAAGCGAGGGTATAGAGATGCATTTGCAATCAAAAATATTTTTTGATACAAATCGTCATCGATAATGTATCCTGCCGGCAAGCGGGGAAGAAAGAGAAACCCTTCTTCCATCACTTGACAGTCAAAACTATTAGTATAACTAGTTTCACCTTGCATTAATGTTCCTAATGCCATATTTAAGCTTTGTAACAGATATTGTTCAAGTTCATTTTTAGTCATTATTTTACCTCCGTAAAGCCTGTTGCTCGGAAGTAGACATTATAATTGACTTCAACGGCTTCTAAATTATTGAATTGTAGTAGTGATAAATAGTCAGGAAGCTTGATTTCTTCTGTGAACTTCACAACAAAAGGTGGGAGACCTTCTTGAGTAAACCAAGCTTTATAGCCAGTGATTTCTTTCGTAGGTTTACCATCTTCAAATCGAAATTGCTTTTCTAATTCAGTGCTCAGTGAACGAATGGGTTGTTTATTGTTGATATATTCACTTGCTACTTGGGATGAGTAGCCACCTTTTTTGTATCGTGTTTTCATAATATTTACCTCTTTATAAGATTATTAACTCACTTTATTTGAGCTTATTGTTACAGTAGAATTACCTCCTCACTATTTAAGGAGAAAAAATGCTGAGGATTCGGAATCCTCAGCATTAAATATTTTATTATTCTTCTAAAAGAATGCTCTTCATTTTTTGTAATGTTGATTCAAGTCGTTTCTTCACTGTCTTATCGCTAATACCCAATTCTTTCGCAAGATTAGAATACGATTTATTGAACACATGATAACCTAGAATGATTTGTCGCTCTTGTTCTGACAACTTTGAAAGAGCTTCTTCTAGTTGTTGATTGTTTTCCTGGACAATTAAATGCTCCAATGGGTTGGGGTTAGTATCAGCAATATTATCACCGTATTCCTTCGAACTGCCATTGTAGGAAATATAATTATTCATACTGACTGTTTTATACTGACGATCTTTCCGTAGAGAATTTTCTAACGGTTGATCAAGCAATCGAGATACTTCATCCCAGTTATTGTTCCGACTTGCTTCTTGAATCTTTTGATTTCTATTTTTATCTACTTTTGACATGATTATGTCCTTTCCGCCTTAGCGGACAGAAAGAAACATACACGAGCTAGTAATTGAACCTTTGGTGAAAAAAGCACACCAAATAAACGGATAAACAATATTTAGCAAAGACAAGACTGTTGTTGTCTAGTCATCATATTTGTTTCAATCCGTCCGTTAGCGCGCGCTTTAAGGACTAAATATATTTACAAGAAGATTTCTTGTATAAATATATTTTCCCATAGATAAAAATGGGCAATAAGGCAAAATGGAAAAAGATGAATTTTTGTGAAAAAAAGTTCAAAATGATATAATAGATTCATGAAAATAAAAACGATAAATCAGCAAATTGATGATTTTTTAAACAATCTTTCAAAGATGGGAATTACAACTAGAATGATTTCTGAAGATACAGGTGTGTCAACACACAGTTTATCTAATTGGAGACAGGGAAAAAGTACCCCTAATCAAATAAATCTCCTTAAACTAAGTAACTATTCTTTAACAATATTGAGCCAATACAATCTGGATTTTCCTTTAAAAAAAGAGTTAAGAGAGCCCATTGTAAAATTTCGCAAATATGTGGAAGAGATACTAAGAGAGATGCCTAAAAAAAATGACAAGGAGAATATTATTATCTCTGACCATCAAGCTAATAAGAACGCTGAAGAGATTTTGAAACCAATACTTGATTTTCAAAATTTAGATTTCTATTTTAATATTGATAAAGATGAAGGATTCAGCTTGGATCACAAAAATATAATTGATAGAAAGGTTGAAAAACAATATAGAGAAAATTTTGTGAAAAATTTTAATTTATTAATACGGTTTGTTGATAAGAATTCACAAAACGATGTTGAGGATTTTACTTTTGAAGGATGGAAGGAAGAACATGCAAAAGAATTCTATTCAAATCTTCCACACGATGAAGATTACGATGTGAAAGAGAAAATCTCATCAGTAGCAGAGTTGTGGCTTTCAAAGAAATTAAATGTCAGTAAAACTCAAATTTTAAATTGGAGAAAAGGAAAAGATTTTCCGAGTGATGATAATTTATTGAATTTGAAAAAATTGTTACGCATAGAAGGACAAGGAGCCTTCTTGATGTACGAGTTTGGTGAAGAGCAACTCAAAGGGATGTTTCTACCGAGTTTAAGAAATACTGCTAATAAAAGAGTACAGGATTACCACTATTATAAAACTTTAGAATTTTTCACAAATGTTCTGTTTTTATATGGTTATGAAAATCCTACGGTTAAGGAATTGAAAGAAGATATGGAAGGTAGTCTAATTGAAGAAAATTACGAGAACGTCGTACTTTCATTTTTTGAAGAATACAATAATATGAAAGTTTCTAGAGATTTTACTGTAGATGAAGATACAATAATTCATAATCCAGAGTTAGCCCCATATATTAGTATGGATGATACACACATAAATTATGTAATTAGGAAAAATGAAGAGCTTCTAAATAGGATTTTTACTAAAGAAAACGTAAGATTATTAATTGAAATAGGTGAAAAAAGATTCCTTAATGAACAGAAAGAGGGATTGTATGAAATTATTTCACTTCTTGAGAAGCGTGAAGGTATAAGAAATACAGCAGTATTGAATTTAGCTCCTAAATTTAGACTGTTATACTCTCCTGATCAGCATACATCGGAGCAAATAGATATTTTAACAGATCAATTAGCGGCCTATCTTCAACAACCATTAATAAAAAGATGGTTTGATTTAGAATATTCATTTGAAGGTTTGACAGACAATGAAGAAAATGAAATTATGGAATTCATGAGATATGCTATGTTAAACAACAATCAAGAATTAAGAAAAAAAGTTACAGAATGTGCTGTAAAAAAACTAGAATATGAACAAGGTTTTCAGTATTCTGACTTGCTTATTCTTTTTGATGATTTATCAGAACCAACTGTTATTAAAAAGATATTTAGAAGGTAAATAGTAATAAACAGTGATACATGAGTAAGGTACATTTTCGTAAGAAGTAGATAGCATTTAAGAGTAGAAAAATCTGCTCTTTTTATTTGTCTAAAATTCAAAAGAAACAACCTTTTTTCTCTAACAATAGCGAAGAAAAAAGTGATTCTTTCATGTTATAATGGTAAAGAATGTGACAAAATTTAAAGGATGGTGAAAAATATGTTTGATTCAGAAATGGAGCTGGTAAACTTTTTTGTAGATAATTATAGTTCTTTTGAAGGAAAAATTATCGTTAAAGAGATGCCAATAAGGTTTGGAAACATAGATGTGATCAGCATAAAAAATATAAATTTACCATTTACTGATAAACAAACTATAATTTTATCGAAACCTCAAATTCACTAGTTTTTACAAAAGTAAAAAATAATAGACCAATTGAGAAAAAAACTTTGCATATGACGCTCGGACTAAGTGAATCTACATTAGAGAATGCTTTACATGAACTGCTAGCAGGTGATTTAATTAAAAAGAATGTTAATAATCAATACACAAGAGCAGTTGAGTTTGTTTTTCCGAAAACTATAATTTCAGGGTATGAAGCAAAATTGACAGACTTTAATAAAGCTTTTTATCAGGCTAAAGGTAATCGAAATTACGTTGATTATAGCTACCTAGTATTTCCTATGAAGAAAGCACAAAGTGTTAAAAAAAATAAACGTAACTTAATAGAGAAAAATGGTATTGGATTAATAGGTGTAGAAAGGGATAAGTCAGTTCAATTAATAAGACCATTAAAAATAAACAAAATGAAAAATCATATTCGTTTATTAAATTTAACTAAAGCGTCTGTTCTTGGAACTGAGAACCTTTTAAAAGGAGATGATAGCTCATATGAATTTTGCTGATGTAATAGAAAATGCTATGAATGAAATCGAATACAATGAAAATTATAGTATAAGAAGCAATCCAAAGAGAGGTCAATCGAGAACTTTTACCATACTAAATTCTGTAGGAAAGCCTATTTATATAGTAAAATTTTTCAATTATTTAGATGGATTGACAGAAGATATAGGTTTAGAAAATATAAAAAAATATACAACTCTTGATGAGTTAATAGATAATATTGATGAGATTGAATCGATTCAGTATCAAAGTGAATCAGTTATTGAACGTATTTTATTTCATAGAAAATGTTTCAACAGATATGTCAATGCATGTGTAATAGAGTCATTAGACTGTTTCCCTGCGCTATTTTATTCTGAAAAAGAAATCTATGTGGAGGGTTCTTTTTTTGGTTATTTAATTGAAGAGTTTGTTGATGGTGAAACTTTAGAAAAAGTAATTGAAGAGATAACTATAGAAAACAGACTTGAATATACAGTAGATTTTCTTTTTCAGTTAGCTGAGATCATTAATAAATTAAAAACACATGGAATTGTACACAGAGATATATCCCCAGATAATATAATGTGTATGAATACAAAATATATAGTGATAGACCCAGGAATAATAAAAATGGATGATGATGACCAAGTTACTCAATCAATGATGAGAATGGGGAAGTTGAGTTATATGTCACCAGAGCAGTACTTTGGAAATTCTAAGCATACAACTTTTAAAAGTGACTTGTACGCTGTGGGAATAATAGCATTGGAAATAATGTTAGGATTTAATCCATTACAAAATATAATGATCACAGGGGGCAACAGAACTGTACCTCATGAAGAATTATTAAAAAAGTATAATAGAGAATATGAAGATGCTTATTATAATATAGTGGAAGAGACTGATTCAAATGAGCAAATTTGGAGAATTATGCATAAATTGGTTCAAATTGATGATAGAAACAGATTTGAATCTGTGGATGCATTTATGGATTCAATGAAAAGTATTGAAGGAGGTTTACAGAAGAAATGACAAAACTAATTGCTCAACATGGGCCTGCTAAAGGGAAAAAAATAGATGATGGGATAACAGATAACAATCTGAATGGAGTTATTTTTTCATTAAACGATGAATCACTAGATTCAATAGAAGACTATGTAAGTAGAAGTTCAGTTATTAGTAGAGATAATTCATTTCTTGATCCTCAATTTTATTATTCTACTTATGATTCTACAGTCTTAAAAAAATTAGAAGACATTCCACTATTTCCATCTAATGTAGCAAGACGTGATTGGAGAAGGAAAAATGAAAATGTTTTAAACTATTTGGATTTTCATGCTGAAAATAGTAAGAAAATTTCTAATACTTTGATAGCGCCAGGGTTTCATATAGAAGCAATAGATTGGCATTTTGATTATTCCGTTGATATATATAATTATTGTGTTGAAAATTTTGAGTCAGATAGTTATGCATTATCTTTATTACTACAAACTTCTTTTTTCGCAAGTAAAGAAAATGTTAAAGAATTGATTGATGAAATAGAGGATCAATGTGAGGTTAGAGATTATATTTATTTAACACTATGTCATGAAGTTAATAATGATAGTAATTATGAAGAAATCGATGCTAATTGGTTAGCGAATATTTTAAATACTATATATCAGTTACAAAAATTAGGGTTTAAGATGATTATTGGATATAGCTTTATGAATTCTATTTTATTTTCTATGTTAGGTTGTGACTATGTCGCATCAGGTTGGTTTAATACACTAAGAAAATTTCAAAAGAGCAGGTTTGATTTAACATCTTCTTTTGGTAGAAGAAAAAAAAGGTATACTAGTATTCCGCTTTTAAGTAATATAATGTTAGATGACATGTATGGTATGTTGGAATGTGAAGATATTAGTATCAATGATTTATTAAGTAGTACTCAGATAGATAATTATATAGAGAGCCAGGATTTAGACTCAGTTTCTTTTGTTGATTTAGAACATCAATACTGGGAAAGCTTATCAATCCTATTTGATGAATTTTCAAGTGTGGAGAATTTACCCGAAAGAATTGAATTGATGAAAGAAAAAATAAAAGATGCGAATACTCTATATAGAGTTACTATAGATTTTTTAGAAGACGAAGATAAAGTTGCTGCAACAAGATTAAAAAATAGTTCTAAACATTTAGCCACATGCTTAGTGCTATTGAAATATTTAAATCTATAGCTGCGATAGTTTAATTTAAAAGCTAGACTAGTCTATTTTGTGGTGTTAATTGGTGTCAGTTGTATCCAAAATGATGGTTTTGTATCATCATAGAAGTATTTTTATATTTTAGAATTATTGATATTAAAGGATTGGTAGGTATTAATTACTCATTATTTTCAAGTATAGAATTCTCAAAACGTTAATACAACTGTACGAACGAAGAGAGTTACAGATATATTATTGGCTGGTGTTTTTGCAAGAAAACAACTACTGTGTTTTGCAATAGAGAAGTACATAGTTTTGCAACGAAAAATACACAATGTTGCCACCCAATAGTTTCCGTTTAATTATTCTGTTTTTGATAAAGCATTTTTCAATCGATAACTTTCACCTGTAAAGGTTAATATATGTGAATGATGAATAAGACGATCCACTAGCGCCGAGGTTAGGCGCGGATCAATAAATACCTTGTTCCAACTGCTAAACTCTAAATTGGAAGTAATGATGATACTTTTAGTTTCATACCAATCACTAATTAATTGAAAAAGTAATTCTGAACCATTTTTATTAAATGGAACATAGCCCATTTCGTCTAAGATAATCAGTTGAACTCGGTTAAACTTCTTTTTGAAACGTTCTAATTGATTTTCTTTCCATGCCTTCTCTAATTCGATGACAAGATCACTCACACGCCAAAATCGCGTTTCAATTCCTTCTTGACAAGCTTTATACCCCAATGCAGTTGCTAAGTGTGTCTTTCCAGTACCTGGGGCACCAATGCACACTACATTCTGGCGAGATTGAATAAAATCTAAAGAGGTTAGCTGCTCTTTCGTATTTTCATCTTGTACAAGTATTTGGTTGTGCCATTCAAACATTTCAAGGGTTTTGTGACTTGAAAATTTCGCTTGTTTAATTAAACGCTGGATTCGTCGTTCTTCTTTAGCCTCAACCTCACGAATTAATAACTCAAGTAACCATTCTTCTTTATTTGAAACTTCAACTGAATCAATTAAACTAGGTATACGACTTAGTCGTAATTCTCTACAAACGGATTCTAAAGTATGGTTCATACACTCACCTCATTGGTACGAGGTTTCACCAAGGCATCATAGCCTTGCCAGTTCACATCACTGATACTCTCTTCATTTTCTTCAGTGACGAGCTCATAGAACCGCTCGTTTAATTCAATCATCGTGTGAGTGACAAGTAAGTCCAATAATCGATCAATTCTTTGATAAAGTAAGCGCAGATTATCGATTCTCAAATAGGCTTGAATCCGACCGGGAAGATATTTCCAGTAACGAGAATAAGAAATCTTAGACAAACGTTGTCTCCAATCCTTGAGGATTGTGTACCAATCAATCGCTCGTTTTCGGTATAAATACGGTCGGAAATCTTCTTGTATGATTTCACCATTTTGAGTCACAATTCGATATTTATCCCACGTCAGATAAGCGTATAGATTCCCATGACGCCATGAGTTGTGGATATGTATTAAAGCATTATCCAATTTGATTTCATTTAATTTATTAGCACGTACGATAACCTCTTTGAATACGGGATAATCTTCATCTGGTAATGCTAGACAAACCTGTTTTTCCTCTTGCCAAAGTGATTCAATCGTTTGTTTTTTTTCATAATGTTTTTCTTGGCGCTTCTCAATCATTTTTTTCTCTAACTCGTGATTTAATGAAGTGAAGTCTTTCATTATTGGTGTTTCCGAGAAGAAATTATACCTTACATAACCAACTTTATTTTCTACACTTCCTTTTTCATGACCACTCGCAGGATTACAAACCTGTACTTGAAAACCATAATGTATCGCAAACTGTTGGAATTCGTCGGTTAATATCGGATCTTCAAATTTTGATTTTGGTTTGACAACGGCAGTTGTCATATTATCAATTCGAATTTTCCGAGGCACACAGCCCATTTGAGTAAAAATCTGTTTCATCCCAGTCAATAAGCATTCCTGATTTTCACTGGGTAGAGCTACGGCGAATCCAGAATTACTATAAGGAGTGCTGAGTATTAGTGCTTTTACGTCCTTAAAAGATCCTTCATGTTCAACTTCCATCGTTCCAAAATCGAGTTGTGCTTCAGCCGGTGGGTGTTCTAAACGCTCATAGCCCGCAGCTGGTATATCATTATGGTGTGTACTTTTCCATTCTTGTACGTAATTACAAACTGTGCGATAAGACCCAGGAAAACTTAGTTCCTTTAGAAATTTGAAATAATTTTTATTTGTTCTTCTCTTTTTCTTAGGAAGACGATAGTCTTCTTCTAACCACAAGGAGACGATGTCTCCCCATTCTTCATCGTACATCATCCCTGATTTTTTCGTACTCTTTTCTCCAGGGAGGATGGCATTATCGGCATACTTTTTAGCAGTACGCCAATTAATATCTAATGTATTAGCAATTTCATTAATTGATTTATCGTGATTATTCCGTAGATTTTTGATAGTATTAATATCGGTCATTGTTAGCATCCTTTTCTACCTCCAAGTTAAGCGTCGTAACTTAAACTTTAGAGGATTATTGGGAGGCTAACAAGGCCTTTTTTTATTGCTAGGCTATGTACTTTTTCGTTGCAATCTTCTGTACTTTTATATTGCCATAAACAACTACCAATTATCTCAAAAAAGCATCCCGATTTCGGGATGCTTTTTTTGAGATAACTTGTTTAAAATATAGTGGATATTTGTTAAATAAATACCTTATATGATACTTTTTCTTGAGGGTATCATTTTATTGCGATGAAGTCTACTTATATCTGAGTTTTATTTTTTTGGACGGGTAGCCAAATTTCACTATAGGCATAATTTTCTCGATGCTCCCATTTTCGGAAATGAAAATGAGGGCGCATTGACTAATTCATAATCTGACGATGGTAGCCATTCTGAGTAAGTTCGTGCCATGGTATCTTGGAGGGTAGATGGAAATGGACCTTGGTTGGGGAATACAGCCCAAGTGAGTGCATTTACTGGGACTATATCTAATTGGTCGCTGATTTGATTTTCAATGGTTAATACACCTATCAAATGGGTTAGTTCACCTTCCTCTTTTCGAAAATCTGTATCACTTTGAAAAGATGCATTGACGATTTCCATAGGCGCTAGATTTTGGAGGGCGTGCATTTCCTTTCTTTGATCCTCCGTTATGCTCATAGCTAGTTTCACAATTTCATTATTCACACCTTCAAATTGTAAAGGGACGCGTTTGCTGACCCCAACCAGATTAAATGCTGGCTTTTCTTCGATTCTAAATTCCATAGAATTTCCTCCTTTTACAGTGATTACAAATGAAAGTTTGGGAAATGATTTGCTGATTCTTTTGTTCGAGACTTCTGATGGTAAAAATCCGGCCCATTTTTTAAAAGCCCTCGTAAAGCCGTCCATTGATTGATAACCATATTTGAAGGCAACATCCATTACCTTTTCACCATTTAATAAATCTTTATTGGCTTCCGATAATTTTCTGTTTTTGACATAATCATTTAAGGTCATACCTGAAAGATGTAAAAATACTGTGCGAAAATGGTAGTCTGAAACACCAGCAAAATGAGATATCCGGTCAAGAAATAGGTCATCGGTTAAATGCGCTTCGATATAGTCAATTACTTGATTTAATTCTCTTAGCATCTTACCCCTCCTTTCATAATTACATGATAGCAAAGAGGCAAACGTTATACTTGACATTTTTCACGAGAAAATATCGACTTGAAAAAGGGATTCAATGCCTACTTTAGCAAGTAATAAATAGAGGCGTAGGTTTCAGCATCGTAATTCATTCATGAGGTTTCAGCATTTTACATCACTTGTGCTAAAATAAGGGTAATTACCATGAAATTGGAGGCTGTACAATGTCTATTCTCTCAACAATGCTCATCACCTTGGTTGCCCTAGAATTCTTCTATATTATGTATTTAGAAACATTCGCAACCACTTCCGTCGCAACTCAGCGCGTTTTCAAAATGAGCGAGGCAGAGCTCAAAGGCAAGTCGCTCAATACTTTGTTCAAAAACCAAGGCATCTATAACGGTCTCATCGGTCTGTGCTTGCTCTATGCAGTCTATTTCGCCTCTGCGCCAATCGAAATCAGCCGCTTACTCTTGATTTATATTATCTTAGTCGCGATTTATGGTGGTTTGACTAGTGATAAAAAGATTATACTAACTCAGGGTGGCTTAGCTATTATCGCACTCATCTCGACTTTCTTTTAATATCTCTCAATTCCGCCAACTGCTGGTGGGCTGGCCACTCAAAAAGCATCCTGAATAAAGGGTGCTTTTTTATATAGTATATTGAAACGAGGATACACACAAAAAGGCGTGTATTTCACGCTTAATAACCTTAAATCCGGTACACTTTGGCCAAATTGTACCGTCCGAATGAGCAAGTGGATTCTATTCGAGTAAATAGTACCCTTACCGCATTAACAGGGATACTATTGCTTGAAATAGTTCCCCTATTTTGTTAAAAAGGGTACTATTTGCTTAGAAAGTACCCTTGTTGACGTGACTGATCACCATTCAAACCAATCGGCAACCATACACACAAAAAAGCCAAGGTCCTCGGGTATGAAACCCACCAGACCTTGGCTGTCATTATGCCGTTTGATTAGGCATTGCGATATTTTTCATGTAAAGTAGTTGCAAGATGATACCTAAGATAGCCATTCCGATAACGATTACGTAGGCTGTTGCGTACGTACCTGTTGCGTCTAGGATTAATGAACCGATTGTTGGACCGAATACTGCGGCAACTCCATAAGCTGTAAACATCCAGCCGTAGTTTGTACCGGCATTCTTCACGCCCCAGTTCTCTGCGGTAATACCTGGGAATGAACCAAGGAAACCACCGAATGATAAACCAACCATCATCAAGCCTGCTGTACCGGCAAGTGGTCCCATGCTAGGGCTTGAAAGTGCTAAGAATAGACCGATAGCAACGACAATGAACATTGCCACAACTGTTTGGTAACGACCAATCTTGTCTGAAACAGTACCCCAGAAGATACGACCAAATGTATTGGCAATTGAAACCGCCATTACGATAGTAACAGGATCACCTAAGTTGTAGTTGGTTGCGATTGATGCACCAGATGAAATAATCATCATACCACCAGTAGCACCTAGTGTATAAACTAACCATAGGATCCAGAACTTCGGCTCGCGCATCATTTCCTTGTAAGTCTTACCTTCAGCAACTGTAGCAGCGCCAGAAGTTTCAACCGCTGGAGCTTTGTGCATGAATGTTGACGCCAAGCAGATCACGATTAGTAAGATAATACCTAAAATTTTGAACACAGTGTAAATATCGTAGCTTGTTAACATCCAACGTACAACTGGTGCGAAAATTAGTGGACCAAGTCCAAAACCAGCAGCAGTTAAACCACCAGCTAAACCTTTTTTATCGGGGAACCATTTCGCCGCAACAGAAGTTGACGCGCCATAGGCAGCACCGATACCTAAACCTAAGATTAAACCATAAGTTACGTATAGCATGTAAATTGAATTTACAAAACCAGTTAGGAACATACCTAAACCAAATAAAATACCACCGATAAACACGAAGCGACGGGGACCAAGTTCATCCAATTTTGGACCAAATAGAATCATACCCAGTGGCACCATCGCGAATGAAATAGAATATGCAATAGCAGTTTGTGTTTGTGCCCAATCAGGGTTTGCTTCGAGTAAGGCCGCTTGGAATACCGACCAGACATAACCTGCACCTAAACATAAGTTGGTCACTACTGCTGCGAGCAGGATGACCCAACGATTTACTTTTTTCTCCATTATTTATACCTCACAAAAAATTATTATATGTATGAGCTAGACGTTCATATATACAACAAACGGGCCTCCTTTCGTTCCTTTTTTGTACATCCAGCAATATCATGAATAAAGCATAACTTTTCCATGAAACCGTTTACAACCATGAGAAAATTATCGTTTGATAAGTTGGTTTTATACAAAATGAGAGGGAAGGCGATAAAGCCCCAAATTGTACGTTTTTTGTACCCGTGGCAAAATGAAAAATCTTGCCTGATCAAAGTGGATTTGTTACAAAAAGCCAAAATTTTGGGTAAATCATGCTGTAAAACAATACAAAAAAACACGAATTGTACTCGAAATGCCAAAAACTTGCTTAAAAATAACCCCATTTGTCGTTTTTTGAAAACTTGCTAGCAATTGAACAAACACAAAGAATATAAACATGTGATAAAAAGCAGACTTTTCAATTTTTACGGTAAATTGAAGGAAAAGATTCGCCCAAAACCTTGAAATATAAATAATAAAGAGTATATTTTAATATAGGGTTTCATCCCTAATTTGGACAATTTTATGCAAATAGCAGTTTGCAAAAGATTGTGCAAAGTTGTATACAATTGAACAAAAGGAGGAAGAAAGATGGATATTGTAACCTTAGCCCGGTTTCAATTTGGAATGACAACAATCTTTCACTTCTTTTTCGTGCCATTCTCTATTGGTACAGCCTTAGCTGTAGCCATTATGGAGACGAAATATGTGGTTTCGAAGAATGAAGCTTATAAGAAAATGGCTAAATTTTGGGGGAATATTTTCCTACTAAGTTTTGCTGTTGGTGTTGTTACAGGTATTATTCAAGAATTCCAATTTGGTATGAACTGGTCTGACTATTCACGCTTTGTTGGTGACATCTTTGGTGCACCGTTAGCAATTGAAGCGTTGTTGGCGTTCTTCATGGAATCAACATTCCTAGGTTTATGGATATTTACTTGGAATAAAGTAAGCCCTAAATTGCATGTGGTATTTTTCTGGTTAGTATTTTTAGGTTCCATGTTCTCTGCATTCTGGATTTTGGCAGCCAATGCCTTTATGCAACATCCAGTTGGTTACGAAATTGTCGATGGCCATGCAGTGATGAACGATTTCAGTGCTTTAGTGACAAACCCACAATTGTGGTATGAGTTTAGTCACGTAATTGCTGCAGCGATTACCATGGGTGGTATCATCGTTGCTGGATTATCAGCATATCGATTGATTAGAACAGACAAGGACGGCGATTTCTTCAAGAAATCATTGAGACTTGGGTTGGTCATCTCATTAGTCGGTTCCATTTCAGTAATGGGTGCTGGAGATTTACAGATGAAGGCATTAGTTGAAGACCAAAAGATGAAATTTGCGGCAATGGAAGGTATCTATGAAGATACAACTGATCCAGCGCCTTGGACTTTAATTGCTTGGGCCGATGAACAAGAAGGAAAACGTGTTTTTGGAATCGAAATTCCATATATGTTATCAATCTTGTCATTTAACTCACTTGAAGGTTCTGTACAGGGTATGGACTCTATTCAAGAAGAATTAGTTGCAGAATACGGTGAAGATAACTACTATCCACCAGTTAACTTATTATTCTGGTCATTCCGTATCATGGCAGGCTTCGGTACTTTAATGTTAGGTGTATCCGTACTTGGTTTATGGTTATCACGCGAGAAGAATCCATTATTATTCAAGAATAAATGGATGTTATGGATTGTTGCCTTAACAACCGTAACACCATTCATGGCCAATTCAGCTGGTTGGATTATCACTGAAATGGGTCGTCAACCTTGGACAGTATATGGTCTATTTAAGACAGAAGATTCAATTTCACCAAACGTAACAGTTGCTTCTCTATTAACATCAAATATCGTTTACTTCATTTTATTTGCTGGTTTAGGTGTTGTAATGGTATATCTTGTCCTACGTGAAATGGACAAAGGACCAAACTACATTGAAGAACATGCAATCAAAGATGATAATGTAGACCCATTTGCGAAGGAGGCTTTTGAATAATGTCTGATTTACAATTATTTTGGTTTATCCTAATCGGCGTTTTATTCGCGGGCTTCTTCTTCCTTGAAGGTTTTGACTTTGGGGTAGGTATGGCCGTTCAAACCATTACCAACAATGAACAAGAAAAAGATCAAATCGTAGAAACAATCGGACCTGTATGGGACGGTAATGAAGTTTGGTTAATCACTGCTGGTGGTGCCATGTTTGCTTCATTCCCAATGTGGTATGCGACGTTATTCTCTGGTTACTATCTATTACTATTACTCGTCTTAGTAGGGTTAATTATTCGTGGGGTATCATTTGAATTCCGTGAAAAAATGCCAGCCGACAAAAAGAACATCTGGAACTGGACGTTAACGATTGGTTCCTTCATGGTGCCATTTTTCTTCGGTGTAATCTTTATCTCTATGATTCAAGGGATGCCGTTAGATGCGGATGGTAATATCTTTGCTAGCTTTACTGACTACATTAATATCTTTTCTATCGTAGGTGGTATCGCCTTAGTATTACTATCATTCCTACATGGTATGAACTATATTTCCTTGAAAACAACTGGCCCAATTCGCTACCGTGCGAAAAATTACGCTATGTTTGCTTACTGGATTTTATACGTTGGCTTAATCGTGTTCGCGATTTTACTATACTTCCAAACAAACTTCTTTGAAACACATCCTGTTTCTACAATTAGCTTGTTAGTCGTAATGATCGTGTTAACAGTAGTTGCTCACTACGGAGTTGCTACCAATAAAGAAATGCTTGCATTCTTGGCTAGTGGTTTTACCATGATTGCCTTAGTTGCTTTGATTTTCTCAGGTATCTTCCCATACGTAATGATTTCTTCTGGTGATCCTACCAACTCAATGTTGATTGCAGAGGCATCATCAAGTCCATACACATTGTCATTAATGACGAAATTGTCTCTTGGTATTTTGCCATTCGTATTAGCTTACTTTGGCTATTCTTACTATGTGTTCCGTAACCGTATTAAACATACTGATGTTGAAGGCGCAACGGAGGGTTATTAATGCTTGATAAGGAACTTTTTAAGCTTCCGGGCATCAAGCAAATCATGATATTGCTTGCAGGACTTGCGTTCCTGCAAGCCCTATTTATAAATATACAAGCTTGGTCCCTCGTGAAGGCAATTTCAGGTTTATGGCATGGCCAAAGTCTGGAAGCGCAAATTCCCTGGATCATTACTTTTTTAATTGTTTTCGTATTGAAACAAGTTGTCCAATACTACCGAGATCAAAAATTAGATAACTTTGCCTATGACCGGTCACAAGAAATTCGTGAGGCACTTTTAGAGAAAGTCTTCCGTTTAGGACCACAAGTCGTACAAAAATATGGTACCGGTAATGTCACAACCATGACCCTTGACGGGATCAATCAGGTTGAAAACTATTTGAAACTAATCCTAGCCAAAGTCGTGAATATGATGATTGTGCCCTGGATTATCTTACTAGTACTCCTTTACCTAGACCTATCATCAGGTCTTATTTTATTTTCAATCTATCCGTTGATTATTATCTTTATGATTATTCTAGGGTTTGCGGCGCAAGCTAAGGCTGACCGCCAATACGCCTCATATCAATTATTGTCTAACCATTTCATTGATTCATTGCGTGGCATTGACACTTTGAAATTATTTGGCATGAGCAAAATCTACGGGAAGAGTATTTTTAAAACGAGCGAACGCTTCCGTAGAGCTACCGTGGATACCTTGAAGATTGCTATTCTATCAACCTTTGCCTTAGACTTCTTTACGACCTTGTCGATTGCAATCGTGGCCGTGTTATTAGGGGTTCGATTAATTAAGGGAGAAGCGGAATTATTCCCAGCTTTGACCGTACTTACCTTGGCACCGGATTACTTTATGCCCATTCGTGACTTCGCAAGCGATTATCACGCTACTTTAGATGGTAAGAATGCTATGACAGCCATCATGACAATTTTAAATCAAGCGGAATTAGAAGAAGGGCAAACGCCAATCAAAACCTGGCAAGCAGATAGTAGCTTGCAATTAGATGCGGTCGATTTCAGCTATGAAACTGATGAAAAATTGGCGCTCAATCAAGTGCGTGTCTCGGCTACCGGTTTCCAAAAAATTGGTTTAATTGGTATGTCTGGTTCCGGGAAATCAACCCTCATCAATATGTTGAGTGGGTTTACCAAACCCGACCAAGGCAGTATCACTGTTGACGGGCAAACGGTTGACCACCTCTTCCAAAGCGATTGGCAAGAACAAATTATCTATATTCCGCAATCGCCATATATTTTCCAATTATCCTTGCGTGATAATATTCGTTTTTATGCGAAAAACGCTAGCGACGCTCAAGTGCAAGAAGCTGTGGTTGTGGTAGGTCTAGAAGACCTGGTTAGCCAACTACCCGACGGATTGGATACCATCCTCGGTGATGGGGGACGGTCATTAAGTGGGGGCCAGGCCCAACGTATCGCTTTGGCGCGTGCGTTCTTGGACAAATCACGACGGATTCTCTTGTTTGATGAGCCGACCGCCCATTTGGACATTGAAACCGAAATTGAGCTGAAAGAACGGATGTTACCATTAATGGAAGATCGTCTTGTGATTTTCGCTACCCACCGGATGCATTGGATGGAAAATATGGACCGAATTTATGTGCTGGACCAAGGGCAAATCGTAGCGTCAGGTACTTTAGATGACTTGATTGCCGACACTAATGGGCCATTTATGACACTAGCACAAGGAATGCGGGGTGATTTGCATGCCTAATATCAAAATATTAGAAGTTTTCAAAAATGATACTTGGGTGAAGCCTTTTTTCACCAAGTATAAGACAACCCTATTCTGGGCCTTGTTCTTAGGCTTCATGACCCTTTTCTCTGCAACAGCCTTGATGTTTGTGTCGGGTTATTTGATTAGTCGCTCAGCATCAAATCCCTATAATATCTTGGAAGTCTATGTGCCAGTAGTGCTGACACGTGCCTTTGGGATTGCGAGACCTTCATTCAATTATGCAGAACGATTAGTGAGTCACAACTGGGTCTTGAAAATGACATCCCGCTTACGATTAAAACTGTATGAAGTGATGGAATCAGATGCCATTTTCTTCAAACGCCATTACCGTACAGGGGATATCCTAGGGCTATTGGCAGAAGATATTAACTATATTCAAAACTTGTACTTACGAACAATCTTCCCAACGATTATTGCTTGGCTGTTATATGCCTTTGTCATCATTGGTTTGGGTTTCTTCTCTTGGACCTTTGCCTTAGTCATGCTCTTTTTATTAGGGGTTGAAGTTGTGGTAGTGCCATACTGGTCTGTTGTCATTAATGGGGCACGAAGAGAACGCCAGAAAGCCATCCGTAACGATTTATACAATCGCCTAACGGATAATATTCTAGGTGTTTCTGACTGGATTTTCAGTCGTCAAGGTGCGGAATACGTGACCTTACATGAGGAAACCGAGAAGGAATGGCGCCAGGTCAATGAAAAGATGAATGCGGAAAACCGCAAACGTGATTTTATCGTGCAAGTGCTCTTCGGTGTGATTGCAGTGCTGACACTAATCTGGGCTAGCCAACGATTTGTAGGTGTTGAAGGTGATGATGCCAACTGGATTGCAGCCTTTGTCTTGGCTGTTTTCCCACTAGCAGATGCCTTCGCACCATTATCTGATGCTGCTGAAGAAACCAATACCTATGGCGATTCTATCGTCCGTTTGAATAGCTTGGAAAGTAAACCACAAGTAACACCAACAGACCAGGTCTTAGAAGGGCCAATAACGATTGACATCAAGGACCTAACTTATACCTATGATGCGGCAGCAGGACCCGTCCTAGACCACTTAAATTTAACCTTTAAAGCCGGCGAGAAAATAGCCGTACTTGGTCGAAGTGGCTCAGGTAAGTCAACCCTACTGAATCTTTTACGCGGGGATTTAAGCCCTCAATCTGGAGCCATTGAAATGAACGGCATTCCAGTGACACAATTTGGCGATGATATTGCCAAATACATTGGTGTGTTACAACAAACGCCATATCTTTTCCATACGAGTATTTTGAACAATTTACATATTGGTAACCAAGATGCTACGGAAGAGGAAGCCTGGGACGCCTTAGAACGCGTTGGATTAAAGGATTTAATAGCGGCCCTACCGGAAGGATTAGAAACCATGATTGACGAAGCCGGCTTGCGTTTTTCCGGTGGTGAACGCCATCGTTTAGCACTGGCGCGATTGATTTTGCAAGATGCACCAATTATTTTGCTAGACGAACCGACAGTTGGGCTTGACCCAATCACCGAGCAAGCATTGATTCAAACCTTCTTCAATACCTTATCCGACAAGACGATTATTTGGGTCACCCACCATTTACAAGGTGTCCAAATGGCAGACAGGGTCATCTTCATCGAAGACGGTCACTTAACCATGTCAGGTAGCCCAGAAGCCTTATCGGCAACCAATGAACATTATCAAAAACTAATGACTATTGATGCCGGAGCCTTTCTGGATCGCAGTATCAACGGGCAATAGGGCGTTATTGGTGATATTGTATTTATTCGGGCTTATATAAGCGTGAAAAAGGTACTATTCATCGAGATAGTTTCCTCTTAATTGAAAAAGGGAAACTATTTTTCCAGATAGTTTCACCCATGACCATAAGGGGGTACTATTTATCGAGATAGTTTCTTTTTTAAATGAAACAGGGGACTATATTCCCATATAGTTTCACTCATGACCGAAAGGGGTACTATTCATCGAGATAGTTTCCTCTTAAATGAAAAAGGGAAACTATTTACCCAAATAGTCCCCTCAGATACAGAATGAAAAAAAACTAGGACAAGACGTCCTAGTTTTTATGAGTAAATCCAAGTAATTAGTATGAGCGTTCCAATAATTCTTTGGTTACGCTTTGTAAAATCTTTTTGGCTTTGATGTCAGGCAATTGTGCAATGGCATCAAGCGCTGCATTGGTATACGATTTGGCATAGGCCTGTGCCTTAGTTACGCCGGCATATTGATGGACTAACTTGGCAATGGTCTTAGCATCATCATCGCTAATGTGCTGTTTCTTATCTAAGATTGGGGCAAATTCGGCTGGTGCTTGTGCCTTAGCCAACAATAGCGGTAGGGTGTAAATCCCTTGAGCTAAATCTTCTAGGACTGGTTTTTTTAGGGTTTCAGTGTCTGAAACGTAGTCTAAAATATCATCCAAGACTTGGAAGGCCATGCCGATATTTTTGCCGATAGAACCAGCAAGCGCGGTAATACCATCGTTGGTCCCAGCAAAGTGGGCACCTTCCATGGCTGACAACCAGAAGAGCTCCGCTGTTTTCCCCGTGATATTCTCTAGGTATTCTTCAACACTTTCAGCTTGATCAAAGCGTTTGTACATTTGATTGAGCTCGCCAATGAGAATACGTTCCATCGTTTGGGCGTTAATCTTGATGTAGTCGCGTTCGTCGATATTGTCGATAATTAGATCAAAGAATTGGGTAAAAAGGAAATCCCCCGTATAAACGGCAACATCCTTACCGTACTGCGATTGAATGGTCACTTGACCTCGATGTAAGGGCGAATCGTCAATGACATCATCATGAATTAAGGTTGCCATGTGAAGGATTTCAAGGGAAGCAGCAATGTTCATCAAACGGTCCTCTTCTTGTTTAGCCTTATCCCCGAACTGGGCGAAAAGTAAAAACATGGCAGGACGTAGCGTTTTACCACCAGATTTATTTAGACTAAGTAGGGCCTCCTGAACGTCAGGATTTGAGACTTGCATGCGGTCATTCAAAATGTTGGTAACGGCTTTTAATTGTTTATGTAGTTTGGGATATTGGATCCAGTATTGTAACATTTGTTTATTCCTTTCAGGCATAATCATATCCACTATTTTACATGAAAAGCTTGTGATTTACTTGTTTTAGATATAAAGATTTTAGAAAAGAGGATGAAAAACAAAAATGACGATTCCCATTTTTTTAGAACTCGTTGAAATGAAAGCCAAGACGGCGAGTATATTCCCATTTTTCTTGGGACTATGTATTGCCTGGTATAACTACGGGTCTATGCACCTGGCTATACAATTGCCTTCTTTATTGCCATGTTTATCTTTAATATGGCGGTGGATATTATGGATAACTATAATGACTACAAGAAAGCGACGAGCGTGCATGACTATAAAGAAAAGACCAATATTATCGGTCGTGAAAATTTAGATATCAATAAAATCTTCATCATGATGGTATCTATGATTGTTGTTTCAGCACTTATTGGTATTGTACTAGCATACTTTGTCGGCTGGCCTTTATTAGTGATGGGTCTGTATTGTTATTTAGTAGGTATCTTTTACTCATCTGGTCCACGACCCTTGTCTAGTTTACCAGTAGGAGAATTCTTCTCTGGTTCGACCATGGGTTTCATGATCACATTGATTAGTGTATACTTAAATACTTTTGATACAGTGACCTTTGATTGGGGTGTTATTTTCCACGTATTGATCGTCGCATTGCCGATGTCACTGTGGATTGCTAACTTGATGTTGGCCAATAATATCTCTGATTTAGAGGAAGATGAGTTGAATAATAGATACACGATTGTACATTATTTAACGAAGCCTCGCGCATTGAAATTATTTATGGCAAATAATGTGATCGCATTCACAGCCGTCGTTATTGCTGTTTTGATGGGCTTGGCACCATGGACAATGTTGTTCACTTTTGTTGTTTTTCCATATATTTGGGAACAACAAGATATGTTTTTACAAAAGCAAGTGAAAAGTGTAACATTCATTTGTGCAGTTAAAATTCTAGCAGTAGGATCTTTGGCGCAAGTGGTTACTTATTTCATCGGATTGTTTATCTAGATTTAATAAGCAAAAAAGAGAGAATAAAAGGAGAGCGTATTAATAATGAATGAAGTCGTAATTTTAGGGGCAGGCTATGCAGGGCTTAGAGCGTTAAAAAAATTACAAGGAAACAATGGGGATTTCCACATCACTTTAGTTGATAAGAATCCATACCACTTTGAAGCGACAGATCTACACGAGGTAGCAGCAGGTACTCAACCTCGTGAAAAAATTACATATGAAATTGAAGCAGTAGTTGATCCTAAGAAAACTACTTTCAAACAAGCAGAAGTTGCAAAAATCGATCGTGCAAACTCAGAAGTAATCTTCACTGATGGCTCTAGCTTACACTATGACTACGTAATCGTTGCCTTAGGATTCGAATCTGAATCATTTGGTATCGAAGGTGTAGAAGAATTTGCAATGGAAATGGTATCTGTTGATGCAGCAGAAAACATTAACAAACATATCCATGCCAAAATGGCTGAATACCGTACAACTCAAGATCCAAACGCTTTGAAAATCGTTGTTTGTGGTGCAGGTTTCACGGGTGTTGAATTGTTAGGTGCCCTTGTTGAAGGTCGCGACGAATTTGCTGAAGAAGCAGGTGTATCAGCAGATGGAATCCAAATCTACTGTATCGAAGCCGTAACACGTTTATTACCAATGTTTGATGAAAAATTATCTGAATGGGGTATCAACCACTTGAAAAACTGGGGCGTACAACTTTTAACAGGTAAACCAATCAAAGCAATCAAAGGTGGCGCAGTTGTATACCAAGACAACGCTGAAACTGGTGAAACAGCTGAACTTGAAGCTGGTACAATCATCTGGACAACAGGTGTATCTGGTTCTCACGTTATCACTGATTCAGGGTACGAAGCTCGTCGTAACCGTGTAAGTGTAAATGCAGATTTACGCGACCCAGAATATGACAACGTATATGTTATCGGTGACGTTTCTGCAGTTATGGACCCAGAAACAAACCGTCCATGGCCTACAACAGCTCAAATCGCTACTAAAATGGGTGAATTTGCAGCGAAAAACCTTGTGAAACAAATGAATGGTCAACCAACAGAAGACTTTACATTCAAATCATTAGGTTCAGTTGCCTCAATCGGTAACACACATGCCTTTGGTTTAGTATTCGACAAACCAGTTAAAGGTTACCCAGCATCATTCATCAAAAAATCTATTATGGATAAATCATTACTAGAAACAGGTGGCGTGAAACAAATGCTGTCTAAAGGTCGTTGGGATTTATACCACTAGAGGCTAGCGTGCGACAAAAAGAGTTAAGTTTTAGCTGAAATTGTCCGCATAAAAGATACTCAAATTGAAAAGAGTTGGCGCTTCGGCACCAGCTCTTTTTTTGTTGCCATAATGAAGTTGGTTCTGTTGATTGGGGGCGGGGTGGTTGGTGAAAACGTACAATATTATTTCATTTATAAATATTTATTTGAGCGAAAAATGAAAAGCAGAACTCGTCGTGTGTACTTTATGAGAAAAAAAGAAACGCAAAACTACCTGTGCGGTTCATCTTCAATAAAAGAGAAACCACAGCCCTTTGTGCGACGCAAAATTTCTCATTTGAGAAACCACACCAACATGAAGTTCCCTAATCTCGTTTATTTAGAATCGAACATATACAATCTCCCACAATCAGGACAAAAATCCAATCATTTAAACCTACACTTTTTTACTTGTCATCAATGAAAATATACAAAAATGTCTGTTTAAAAGAACTTTTATTGTTATAAAAAATGATTTTATCTGAAAATTAAGAAAACGGTTGTAATCAATGTAGAAATGATTGAATGCGGTTTCAATAATAGCTATACTTTGTTTATGAATATGTTAAAAAATTCACAAAGGAAGAGGTTATATTATGGTAAAAGTTGCGATTGTTACAGGTGCTGGTCAAGGGATTGGGTTAGCGATTGCTAAACGTCTACATGCAGATGGTTTTAAAATTGGTATTGTTGATTATAATCCCGAAACAGCTGAAGCTGCTGTAGCCGAATTCCCAGAAGGTGATGCTATTGCTGCAGGCGCAGATGTGTCAAAACGTGAACAAGTATTTGAAGCATTTGATAAAATTGCAGCACATTTTGGTGATTTAAATGTAGTTGTCAATAATGCGGGTGTTGCACCGACAACACCATTAGAAACAATTACCCAAGAAATGTTCGACCAAGTATATGGTATCAACGTAGCAGGAGTAATCTGGGGTGCACAAGCTGCTCAAAAACACTTCAAAGCCTTCGGTCACGGTGGTCGAATCATCAATGCTACGTCACAAGCAGGTGTATTGGGTAACCCTGCATTAGCTTTATACTCAGGCTCAAAATTTGCAGTCCGCGGTATCACACAAGTATTAGCCCGTGACTTAGCTCAAGATGATATTACTGTGACAGCATACGCACCTGGTATCGTGAAGACACCAATGATGTTTGGTATCGCTCACGAAGTAGCAGTCAATGCAGGTAAAGACGATGAGTGGGGTATGAATCAATTCGCACAAAATATTACCCTTAAACGTCTATCAGAACCAGAAGATGTAGCCAACGTAGTAGCATTCCTAGCTGGACCAGACTCAACATACATTACAGGACAAACAATCGTTGTTGATGGCGGTATGGTCTTCCACTAAGCTAAATGATTTGATGAAATTTGATAACACCCTTCGAGAAATCGGGGGTGTTTTCTTTTTAAGAAAATAAAGTCAATATAATGACCATTTTCTTTCTAGTCCTGGTATAATGATAGAAATAGGTAATTACTCAAATATAATAGTATTACCCACATAAATGAATAAAACATTGAGATAAATTGTAGTATTTATTTCAATTTAGAGAAGGAAAAAATATATATGTTAAAAGTAGTTGAAGCATTTTCAGGAATTGGCGCACAAAAGGAGGCCCTTGAGAAAGCAAATATTGATCACGAAATTTTGAACACAATCGAATGGGATATTAATGCAATATACGCTTACGATGTTATGCATCATGAAGATTTAACACCTTCTAGTTTATCCAAAGAAGAAATATTAAATAAATTAAAATCACTTACACTCAGTGCAAACGGGAAGAAAGTGATGACAGATAGATCATTAAAACAATTAAGAGAAGATAAATTACAGCGATTATATGCAGCGATTATCCGAAATAAAAATTTATGTGACATTACAAAGGTTACTGGTGAGGATCTTGAAGAAGATATCGATTTACTAACGTATAGTTTCCCGTGTCAAGATTTATCAAATGGGTCTGCATGGTATAACAAAGACAATGGGGGCATTGTTAAGGGAAGTGGATCAAGATCAGGTTTACTATGGGAAGTTGAACGTATTTTGCATGAAATGGAAGCTGAAGGGAAAATACTTCCTAAATTCTTGTTGATGGAAAATGTAAATGCAATAAATTCAAAAAAACATAAACCTCATTTTGAACAATGGCAACGTGAGCTTAACGAAATGGGTTATGTAAATAAAGTTTATAAGGGATTAAATGCTTTGAATTTTGGCATTCCACAGTCAAGATCAAGAACATTCATGTTATCGGTTAGAAGTAATGAAATTTCTGAAGAGGATATTTCAAATTTAGAGAGCGATGTACCTTCAAACTTAGGTGATTTTCTTAGATTCAATATGGAAGATGAAGCAATTGCTGCAACACCAAACTTTACGCCAAGTCGCCGAAAAATATATGATGATAATGTTAAATTAGCAAAAAATGGTGTTGTATTAGAGAAATATGCAAAAACGATTTCAACTAAACAAGACAGAAATCCTAATGCTGGTGTTATTGTTCAAAATGGCAAAATGAGATACTTAACGCCGAGAGAAACGTTCTTATTAATGGGTTTTCCTGAAAGAAAATTTGATAAATTGATTAAAGTTAACAACACAAGCAAATACTTAAAGAATGAACATTTCTATAGAATGTCAGGAAATTCTATAGTCGTAAATATTTTAACGGAAATTTTCAAAGAAATTGAACGAATAAAAGGGGAATATTTTTAATGGGAGAATTCATTCAATTAGTTCCTGATGCATCCAATCTAATAGAAAGTCAACGATCCGTAGGGTATACATTCGAGACGGCAATTGCGGATATTATTGATAATTCAGTTTCTGCGCAAGCAAAAATAATTGAAATTATTTCTGACACTAACGGAAAATTTTTGGCGATTTTAGATGATGGATATGGTATGGATGCAGATGAACTAGTTCAAGCTATGAAATACGGTTCTAAATCTTCTACATTAGAGCGTGATAAAGATGATTTAGGTAGATTTGGTTTAGGTTTGAAAATGGCCTCATTTAGTCAATGTAGAAAACTTACGGTACTATCAAGCAAGGATGGCGATATTTCAGGGGCAGTTTGGGATTTGGATATTATTCGAGATAAAGATTCCTGGCTTATAGAGGAACTTTCAGAAGATCAAATAAAAAAAGTCGTTAAATTTGATGAATTGGCTAAATTAAGTTCAGGAACTTTAGTAATTTGGGAAAAATTTGATAAATTCGAACAACAAGCAAATTATCAGGATAATTTTGATGAAGCATTAGATAGAACAGAAAACCACCTATCTTTGGTTTTTCATCGATTTATACAAGATAAGGAAATTAAAATCCTTCTAAATAAAAGGGAAATTGAAGCTATTGATCCTTTCTTTACTTCAAACAAGGCAACGCAACCTAAAACTCCAGATATGATTTTTGAGAAAAATAGAAATGCAAGAATTGATGTGCAACCGTATATTATTCCATATAAAAATCGATTAACGCAGAAAGAAAAACATATTTTAAAAAAATATGAGTCGAGTAACCTTGATCAAGGCCTATATATATACCGTAATCGACGTTTAATTGCTTGGGGAAAATGGTTTAAATTAGTAAGAACTAACGAGTTAGCCAATTTAGCAAAAGTTCAAATTGATATACCAAACACAATGGATGATTTATGGCAAATAGATGTAAAAAAATCCCAGTTAATAATCCCTTCAAGTATTCGTGAACAGTTAAGAAATATTATCAAAAAAAGTATAGGTGAATCAGAAAGAGTTTATAAACATCGTGGGACTGTCAGAAATAAGGACAAGAGTGTGCAATATATTTTTGATCGTTTGGAAAAAGAAAATGAGATATCATACCAAATTAATATGGACAACCCATTGATTAAGCAATTACAAGCCAATTTAAATGATTCAGATAACAGATTACTTTCAATGCTCATTAAACAAATAGAAACACATTTGCCATTTGAAAGCATCAGATATGATATGGCTTCAAATAATAAGAACATTGAGATTGAATCCTCATCTGAAGATGAAGTATACGAAAATATTATGTTGATTTTGAGTAATCAAAAGTCTAAACAAAGTAAATTATCCTTACTTGAAAAATTACAGTATATGGAAGTTTTTGTTGCTCAAAAAGATATTTTAAAGAGAGTAGAGGAAGAGTTGAATGGTTGATCACGAAAAGTTTGATACTTATTACCAAATAGCAAAAAAAATGGTTGAAACAAATCAAATATATACTTTAGAAGATATTGAAAGCCTTTTGGGACGAATGAATAGTATCTATTTTCAATTGAACGAAGAATCTTTGAAAGTACTTGTTGATAAAGTTTTGGAAAATCAGAGTATTTCGTTGGAAGCTGGAACAATTTTATCAAGTGATGAAAATGCAAATTGGTTTATTGATACAAGGGTTGAACGTGGAACTATTAGACATGATGCGTATGAAAAATATCTAGCGGATGTAGAAGGCTATTCTATCAAAGTTATTGATTCCATGGGAAAAGCAATGGACAAGGTAATGAATAATATTGGTGATCCGAAAAGCGAGGGTTCTTTTTCAAAGAAAGGAATCGTAATTGGAGATGTCCAATCAGGTAAAACTAGTAATTTCATTTCACTAATGAACAAAGCAGCTGATTCTGGATATGAAATAATAGTAGTCACCACTGGGATAATTGAAAAATTGAGAAGACAAACTCAAATTAGGATTGAACAAGGATTTGTCGGAAAATTTACGGCAACTAGTAATAGAGAAACGCAAGGTAAAACGGTAGCTGACTTTGACAATGATCAAACAACCATAGCAGTTACTAACGCAAACAAGGATTTTAATATCAAAACAGTGAGTACTATGAGCCTGGGGACTGGAAGTTCAAATTCTCCTGTGGTTGTTGCGGTAATTAAGAAAAATAAAAAATCATTAGAAGATCTTCGTGAGTGGTTAGGACGTAATAATACAATTGATCCAAATGATGGACGTATAAATAAAAGCCTATTATTCATAGATGATGAAGCTGACAATGCAACTATTAATACAAGAAATGAAGAGGATCCAACAACTATTAACAAAGGCATTCGTAATATTTTGAATTATTTCAAACGCAATAGTTATGTGGGTTTCACGGCCACTCCTTTTGCAAATGTATTAATTGATCATTCGGTTGAAGATGATTTATTTCCGGAGGATTTTATACTAGTACTAGATACCCCATCAAATTATATGGGTGCAAATACTATATTCCCTGAAGATGCTAACTATCATAATGTTCTAGTAACCAATGATGATGCTGAAGAGTTTATTCCCATAAAAATTCCAAAAGAAGAGCGTAATAGCTTTATAGTGGAAGAATTACCAGCTAGTTTGATAGAAGCAATTCGTATATTCTTTTTGCAAAATGCAATCAGAGATTTGAGAGGCCATAAAAAGAAACACCGATCAATGTTAGTCAATGTAAGTCATTTAAATAATATTCAAGAGCAGGTAAATGATTTAATTACTGAAGAGGTTGATTACCTTAAAAGACAAATTAAAATATACATAAATAATACTGAAAGCAATATTCACAGAGAATTACAAACTTTATTTAATGATGAGTCAAGAATGAAGTTGTGAATATTGATGAATCTTGGGAGGAAGTTTATAAAACACTGTATTCTTCAACAGACCCAATATTCAATGAAATTATTAATGCACAAAATAAATCTTTCCAATATGAAGATTATCCAAACGGTGCAAGAATTATTGCAGTTGGTGGATTTGCTTTGTCTCGAGGGCTAACTTTAGAAGGTTTATCAACTAGTTACTTGTATAGAAATACATTAATATCAGATACGCTAATGCAAATGGGACGATGGTTTGGTTATAGACCTAACTATGATGATATTATTAAAATATACATGCCAAGTGTATCTGTGGATTGGTATTCTCAAATTTTACAATCGACTATTGATTTAAAAGAACAAATAAAAAATATGGAAAATAATCACCAAAAACCAAGAGATTTTGGTTTATATATTAAAGAACCTAGTAATCATGATGAAACCGTAGTTCTTTTAATTACTGCACGTAATAAGATGAAAAATAGTCAGTCACAAGAATTTTTAATTAGAATTTCTGGAGATTATAAGGAGACAACAAAATTTAGTTTATCTGATACCGACTATAATAGAGAGGTATCCGAAACATTTGTTGAAAAATATGCTTCAAAATTTGATGAGAATTTACTTTATAAAAATGCTCCAAAAGAAGTTGCTTCTGAATTATTAAGTAAGTATATTTTTGGCGGATACAATAAACTTAACGATAAGGTTGCTAGTACTGTACTGACAGATTTTGATAGATTTGACATAAAAATTGCTGCCAATCAAAACTCAACTATTGATGATATTAAACATAGACATCGTTCGTTTAGGTATGAGGAAAAACTTGGGGTCATTGCCTTATCAAATGCTAGGTTAGGAACGCCGACTGATGGTGCGTTTGGATTAGATGCTAGTGCCCAACAGAAGGTAAAGAAATTAGATATTAAATCTCAAAAACAATACTTTTCACAATTCGATAAATATGAACGCAACCCACTAATAATTTTATATCCTATTAAATTGAACGCAACTGCTAAAGAACATCAACCAACTCGAGAATTTTATGATGAACATAAAGATGAAGTGTATTGGGGGTTATCACTTGGCGTGCCAAATGATGGTAAAAAACCTTTAACATATCGAGCACGCTTAAATACTGTTAGACAACAACAGTTATTTGAAGGTGAACATCTTGATGACTTTAGTTACTTAGAAGAATCAGAGGATGAATTATAATGACTAGTAATGATAAATTTCAGCTTATTAAACATATAGAGTCGGTTCGTGTATTTAAAGGGTACGATATCCTTGGAAAGCCAGCTTTAGTTTTTGTTTTTCAAAAGAAACCATCATTCCAATTGAGTACGGCTATGATAAAAAGTCGGATTGTACAAACTGATAAAGAGTACAGACTCTTTATTTCTTTGATAAAAGAAGAGGATGAAGCAATAGAAATATTTGATATTTTAACTGATGATTTACTATCAAGTGTGGAAAATGCTGACTCCGAAGATCAGATTCTTCTGGTGCTTTCTCAACGTTTTGTGTATTGGGCTGAATTTTTTAAGCAACAACGCAAAACACTTAATGAAAAATGGGTGAGGGGACTTATCGGAGAATTATGGTTTTTAGAAGAAAAACTTGCACCATATATTGGTATGGATAATGCGGTTAAATCTTGGACTGGACCAGATAAAGCAAATCAGGATTTTATTACAGAAGATAAGAAATTTGAAATTAAAACAAAACTAGGAAATTCGCCAACTGTAAAAATTTCTAATCAAAATCAGTTAGATAAAGATATGTATTTAAGTGTTATTGGCTTAACTAAATCAAGTGAAGTTGCAAGAGATGCCGTACGTCTAAGTGTGTTAACTGAAAATATTAAAAACAAAATTTCAAGTCCAGAAACACGCCAACAGTTTAATCAAAAACTTTTTGATTTGGGTTTAATAACTAAAGAGACATTAAAACAGTATGACGAGTTTTCATATACGGTCGATAATATGCAACTATTTTATATAGATGAGGTTTTTCCAATCATCAAACATTCTGATGTGCCAGATTCAGTAATTACATATAGCTATGATTTATTACTAAATGCAATCAAAGATTTTGAAATTAGTGAGGACGAAATATGGAACTAAAAGAATATCATGATCCTTAATGGAGGAGATAGATAGTAGTCGACAAATTACTGGTGCTTCTTTTCATCAAGAATTTTTTGATACCTATGTAACTATCTGTTAGAGAATGACGAGATACATT
>NZ_NEEY01000018.1 GCF_002252085.1 Aerococcus sp. 1KP-2016 | reverse complement strand
GGCTTTATGCCATCAATCATATGTTTTTTCACTCCTTCTCTGATATCTCTTCTCATTCCTATTCCACTCCAATTCTATAGGGGATAAGAAGAGTATATAAAAAATGTAGGAAAACCAACAATTTTACATTGTCATTTTCCTACATTTTATAACTGTTCTTTACAATTTATCAAGCATTTAAAGAATATTGGCTTTCCGAACATGGAATATCGTCTGAAATAAGTCTGTTAGAAAAACTAGTGCGATTTGGCAAATACTTTAACTTGTTATACTTAACAGATCCAAAGGGAAACTATAAAGAAATTATTGCTGATTTCCAGAGTATTGACAGCAAAATGTCAGCACCATTAGTTCTAGGAATATCAGAAATGTTTCATCATGATAAATTGATTTCAGAAAGTCAATTCTACGAAATTATTGAGATAATTAATAATTATCAAATTAGACGATATTTTAATAATGATGCCACAAGTAGAATTAATAAAATCTTTCCAACGGCTTTAAAAAATATAAGAAATTACGCTGAAGAGTACGGTTATGAACACATTGTAGATATCGTAATTTTTGTTTTGATAACAAAAAATAGAAATAATCAGATGGCATTGCCAACAGATAAATCTTTAAAATCTAATTTTCAGATGGCTAATGCTTATGCAATGAGACTAACGCGATGGTTGTTAGAAAAAATTGAAAATAAGGATAATTCCGCTAAATTAGATATGTCTAGCCTTTCAATTGAACATATCATGCCACAAACGGAAAATGAGTATTGGACTGAAAAAGCAGGAGTTTCGGGCGAAGAATATACTGAAATAATTAATACAATTGGTAATTTAACATTAGTAGCAAAAGTTGATAATTCTAAGGCTGGTAATCTTAATTTTGATAGGAAGAAAAAAATTTTTGAAAACACATTACATATCAAGATGAACAAAAATTTATATCAATATACAGAATGGAATGCAGATTTTATAGAGAGGCGAAGTAACGATATTGGTGACAAATTAATATCAATGTATCCATACTTAAGGTCGAAAGCGAATTATGATCATAATATTGAGAGAAATATTTTTATCAATTGGCATAACATTCAGGCAAGTGGATACTTAAATAAAGATGAATCGGTTACTGTATATGCTGGTTCTCAAGTAAATATTGACGCTGAAAAAAATAATGCTGATAATTTAAAAGAAAATAGGCAAAAATTAGTAGAAGAAGGGATTGTGGTACAGACGCCCACTTCAAGATATTTTGCTGAAGATTACACTTTTAAAACGCCATCAGGTGCTGCCGCATTCATAATAGGTGGTAGCAAAAACGGATGGGAATGGTGGAAAGATATTCACGGTACCAAAATTAATGAGTCCTTACGTGTCATTAAAGAGGATAATAAATAATTTTCTCCAAACGGCCAGAATTTTTTCTGGTCGTTTTTGCTTTATAGGGGTATGCTTGTATAGATGGCACTGTTAGCTATCAGGTTTATTGAATCTTTAAGTGTTTTTAAATGTGATTCAATTGAAATGCTTGGCTTTATTGTTTAGAATGAAAGCTAAGTGTTTTTCGATATGGAACAAATCAAAGAATTTAAATAATGAGGAGTAATTCAGTATGGGTGTAGATGATCCGAATATGCGTCGGAACCATGAAATAGAAGATACTGTCGTTTTGGTGGCAGATGAAGTACCGGCTGAACCACAGCCTATGAAACAATCTGCGTCAGCGCAGGAGAAGATGAACACAGGAGCGGCTTGGATGTCAGCGGCTTCGATGATTTCACGTATTTTAGGGGTATTATATGTGATCCCCTGGTATCGCTGGATGGGGAACCCGCAAATAGCCAATGAAGCCAATTCTTTGTTTAATATTGGTTATAACTATTATGCGATTTTCTTATCGATTACCATTGCGGGGGTACCTGATTCTATTGCCAAACAAATGGCGTATTATAATGCGCGCGGTCAGTATAAAACGGGACGTCGCCTATTTCGTTCCGGTTTAATTTTAATGTCAATGACGGGAATTCTCGGGGGGATATTATTATGGACCTTCGCATCGCAATTGGCTCAATCAACGCCGGCGCGAAATTTTGAGTCAGTCGTCTTGACCATTCGTTCATTGGTACCAGCACTTGTGATCTTACCGACAATTTCGGTTATCCGCGGTTACTTCCAGGGGCATCAAGATATGAAACCGTCTGCGATGTCACAAATTGCAGAACAAATTTTGCGTGTAATCTACATGCTTGCAGCGGTATACATTATCCGTATTATTCGCGGCGGTGATATGGTCTTAGCCGTGACCCATTCCACTTTTGCAGCCTTCATTGGTGCTTGGCAGCCCTAGCAACCCTAGCGTATTTCTTTTCCAAATATAGAAAAGTGTATGCCAAGGAAGAGGCTTTGTACGCGGTGGAGGAAGAGGCGGATGTGTCGACAGTTCGCTTATTGATTGAAATTATTTCAATTGCGATTCCGTTCATCATTTCCGGTTCGGCAATAGAATTGTCGCGCTTGATTGATTTGAATACCTATATGCCAATTATGGAGCGGGTTTCTGATTTATCTCGCGACCAGCTGATTAATGAATACGCGATTTTCGGTGCCAACGCGAATAAATTGGTGACCATCATCGTGTCGCTTGCGGTTGCTATCGGGTCAACGTCAATTTCCGTTATTTCCGCAACCTTCTCTGAAGAAAAACGTAAGATTGAGGATAAAATGGCAGACAGACGCCATCCGCGACGGTCCGACCGCCGTGCCAACCACGACTTCCCTGATACCAAGGCGCTAGTCATGCATAACTTGAAGCTATTTACTTTGGTTATGTTGCCATCAGCCATTGGTATGGCAGTTCTTGCTGAGCCTGTATATGCCTTTATCTATTCGTATGATCCAATGGGTACGTCATTACTACAATTATCGGCTTTTGTAGCCATCACTATGGGGTTATTTGCGGTATTAGTAGCTATGATGCAATCGATGTCCTTCTTTAAGGAAGCAATTTTTGGCTTACTAGTGGGGATGATCATTAAGTTGGCATTACAATTGCCAATGCTTGCTTTCTTCGGGACACCGGGTGCCCAAATTGCGACTGCCATAGCCTTTGTCGCTATTGCAGCCTTTTATCTATGGCGATTACACGTCCGCATTAATTTCTCAGTTGCCGAATTATTCGTCCAAATCAGAGGCATTGTGATTTTAGCTGCTGCAATGGGTGTTGCAACATGGCTAGTGAATCAATTCTTACGTCGCTATATCTTGTCACCAGAACACTCGCTTTTCCAACAAATTCTCCAAATGGTGATTGTTGCGGCAGTCGGTATCTTGGTATATGGTATCGGCGGTCTTCGCTTTAAAATCTTGGACATCTTACTAGGTGACAAGGCCAAACGCTTACGAGCAAAATTAGGAATGAGTAAATATGACCAATAAAAATATCAAAACGAACCAACGACTTGACCGGTTTGTCGCGAGTATGACGCCATATTCGCGTACCGACGTCAAAAATCTAATTAAGCAATCTGCAGTATATGTGAATGGCACACCAGCTAAAAAGGCCAACCAAGCAGTGAATGTAGAAAATGACATTGTAGAGGTAGATGGACAAGTAATTGCCTATGAACCATTTGTCTATATCATCCTTCACAAACCAGAGGGGGTTATCTCCGCAACGGAGGACAATCGCTGGGAAACAGTGATTGATCTATTAGATGAGGAAACTGTATTAACCTATGAGCCTTTTCCAGTAGGTCGCTTGGATAAAGATACCACCGGGCTTTTGTTGATTACAAACGACGGTCAATTCAACCACGACTTAATGTCGCCACGCAAACATGTGGATAAAGAATATGCTGTCTTAGTCGACGGTTTACTGGATGAAAGTCACATTCAAAAATTCGCCAAGGGTTTGAATATCGGCCAAGGCGATATCACCAAGCCAGCTGAATTGTTTATTGACCAAGTCGATGTAGAAAGTGGTGAATCACTCGCCCGTGTTGTCATTTCAGAGGGTAAATTCCATCAAGTGAAGCGCATGTTCGAAGCCATTGACTGCCAAGTACTACAATTGCATCGTCAACGAATTGGTCAGTTGGTCTTACCAGAAGAACTCGAAGCAGGCGAATACGTCCAAGTAAATGGAGATGCCTTGCGTAAGGCTATATTCGACGGACAACCATTAGATATATTTGAATAAAAGATTGAATAGAGTAGCGATTATTTGTCGCTACTTTTTATGTTTTTTTGTAGAAATAACGATTGGAATAGGGGGTTAAGTTTTTTCGCTGTAAAGTGAGTATACTTGGCCATCTTGACGATGATGTGTTTCGATTTCAATGTTATCAATAACGTCAGTAATGATTGCCCAAATTACAACATTAAAGCTGAAGAATCCAAACATACCGACACCTGCAATGGCCATAAATACCAATACGTTTTCGGGACGGATAAAGAATAAGCTACCAAATGCTAATGCACTTAGTCCGAAAGCTAAAATCCCGAATTCTTTTTTACCAATCTTATTAGCAATGATTGGAGCGATTGGGGTAGCGATTACTAAAGCGATAATAGGGTTAAGTATGTTAAATTGAGATAGAGCATCTGAAGAATTATATACGTTAGGGAATAAGTAGTTATTGATTGAAGAAATCATTAACTGACCTAAGATCATAAACAGAGCAGTGAAAATGATTCCGATAAGTGAACGGTTTTTCAATGCACCAAATGTACCTTTAATGGTAATGAATAATTCTTTTACGAAGCCTTGTTTTTCTGTGTGATTTTCGTCAACAGAACCTGCATCAACATCAACGCGTTCAGTCGTTAGCTTGTAGCAGAAGAAGTAGAATAATACGGCTAATAGTGAGAAGGCACCGGCTAGAATGGTAAAGGTGCTATCAGTTTTCACAATTTCTTGTCCGTTAACGGTTTTATAGATGATTAAAGGTGTAACTGAACCGATAACTAATTGCGCAATGGTTGCCCCCATTGAGCGGAATTGTGATAATTGTGTACGTTCAGTTGGATTACTTGTAATGGCTGCTTGCATAGAACCATAAGGGATATTAATCGCTGTATAGAATATTGACCCATACAACAGGTAAGTAATATACATATAGACAATTTTAAAACCCATACCCATATCTTGTAGACCAGTTTGATAAATTAGGAAACTGGTAATTGCTACTGGACCAGCCATACGTCGAATCCAAGGTCTAAATTTACCTTCATTTGTTCTTGGTGACTTATCAACGATAATTCCCATGCCGACATCTGTAAAGGCGTCTACAAAGCGGGCAATCATTCATAGTAGCCCAACTTGAGCAGCGTCTACGCCCTAAACTTCCGTATAGAAGACCATAAGAAACATGGATTGAAGCATGAAGCTCATGTCGTTACCTAAATCGCCAAACATGTAACCAATCTTATCACGCATACTGAAAGGGCGGACGTCATCTTCTGTGTGTGTAATGATTTCTTTTGTTGAAGTACCTTGTGCCATTATTTTCCTTCTTCTGGTCTTTAGCTAAAAACCAAAAACTTTTATAAAAAAACGCTTACAAATAATTGCAAAAATTAACTTGTGATAACCTTCGCGTACAGGTGTCAGAATGCTTTGTGATAATGAAAGCTTTTAAAATAAAGAAATTATAGACCATAAATATTAAAAATGTAATCGTTTTATTGTAAATTTTGCTAAAACCATATAAAAACTGGAAATATTATCAGATATTTCGCCTAAATATGTGAAAAAAGTACAAGAAATGTATCCGATTTCATAAATGCAAAATTTTGTTGCGACTAGTGAAAGGTTGCAAATTTTTCCTTTTTGTCTTGATAAAACCAATCTACTTACAATTTAATAGTCGAATGAAGTGAGTTACAAGCAAAAATGTGGTAAGATAAGTAACGTAGATAAATAACTAGGAGGATTCTTATGACAATTAATTGGCAAGAAGAAATCAACAATCGTAAAGATGATTTAATGAAAGACTTATTCACTCTATTAAGTGTAAATAGTGTCCGTGACGACAGTAAGGCAACTGCTGATGCGCCAGTGGGACCAGGTCCAAAAGAAGCATTAGAAGTATTCTTAAAAATTGCTGACCGTGATGGATTTACAACGAAGAATATTGATAATCTTGCAGGTCATGCAGAATATGGTGAAGGTGATGAAACGTTAGGTGTGTTAGCACACGTTGATGTTGTACCTGTTGATGACAAATGGGACACTGATCCATTTAAACCTGAAGTGCGCGATGAACGTATTTATGCGCGTGGTGCTTCAGATGATAAGGGTCCTTTAATGGCTGCTTACTACGGCTTGAAAGTAATCAAAGAATTAGGTTTACCTGTAGCGAAACGTGTTCGCTTTATCGTTGGTACTGATGAAGAAAGCGAATGGAAGGGTGTAACACGTTATTTTGAGGTTGAAGATAAACCTGACTTTGGTTTCTCTCCAGATGCTGATTTCCCAATTATTAATGGTGAAAAAGGTATGTATTCTGCTAAGTTACTTTTTGAAAAACGTAGCGACAAATTAGTTTCATTTGAAGGTGGCCTTCGTGAAAACATGGTACCAGGTGAAGCACATGCAGTAGTAACTGGTATTAAAGAAAATGCTGATCAAATTATTGCAGATTTCCAAGCAGCAAATCCTGATATTACCATTATCACAAGCCAAGATAACGATGAATACACTATTTCAGTTGAAGGTAAAGGGGTACATGCGATGAACCCAAGTATTGGTTTCAATGCTGCTACTTTCTTAGCAAAATTATTACTTCAATTAGATGATGATTTAGCTAAAGATGATATTTTACGTTTCTTAGGTGAATTGGTACACGAAGACTTCTATGGTGAACGTCTAGGTATCGCTCATGAAGATGAAATTATGGGTACTGTAACGGTAAACCCAGGTTTAATTGGCGAAGAAGATGGTAAATTGTACACTGTATTAAATATCCGCGTACCTCGTGGCAAAGAATACAGTGAAATCGATGCAACTTTTGCAAAACATGGTGAAACTTACCATTACACATTTGTAGATGGTACAAAGACAAACAAAAAACCTCACTATGTACCAGCTGATGATCCATTGGTTCAAACTTTACTAGCTGTATACGAAAACCAAACTGGTGAAAAAGGCCACGAACGTTCAATCGGTGGTGGTACATACGGTCGTCTATTGGAACGTGGTGTAGCTTATGGTGCTTTATTCCCAGATTCAATTGATACCATGCACCAAGCAAATGAATTTTTAGCCGTACGTGATTTATTACGTTCAGCTTCAATTTATGCTGAAGCAATCTACGAATTGATTAAACCAGAAGAAGCAAAATAATCTTATGGTAGAAAAAATCATTACTTCGGTCCAAAATACCCGAATTAAAGAGCTCAAAAAATTATTTACCCGCAAAGGTCGTAAAAAGGCTGGTCAATATATTTTAGAAGGACCACATTTGGTTGAAATGGCTATACAGGCTCAGGCAGACATCGATATGATTTACTATGTACCAGAAAGTAGTCATGCACATATTGAAAAATTTAGAAATATGAACGATGCATTGCCATTCACCCAAGTTACGCCCGAGGTGGCCAAAAGTCTGAGTCAAACGGAGCAACATCAAGATATTTTTGCAGTTGCGACGCTGCCTGAAGCGAAAGAGATTCATTTTGACCACTTAAATCATGCCGTTTTGATTTTGGATCAAGTCCAAGATCCTGGTAATTTAGGGACTATCATCCGAACGGCAGATGCCTTTGGCTACCGTGATGTGATATTAGGTAAAGGAACAGTTGATTTGTTTAACGATAAAGTTTTGCGGTCTATGCAGGGTTCACACTTTGCTGTGAATACCTATGAACTTGATCTAGATGAGGCCATCCCAGCATTGAAGGCCCATGATTATTTTATCGCTACGACTGAATTAAATGACCGAGCACACGCTGCTAATGCCTTTGATTTACAAAGAAAAGGCAAATGGGCGATTGTGTTAGGGAATGAAGGAAATGGCGTAAGCCAAATGGTCCAAGAGTTGACTGATGTATCTTTATATATTCCAATGATTGGTTCTGCTGAATCATTAAATGTTGCAATTGCAGGCGCAATTGTCATGTATCAATTTCCACCCAAATCTTGATAAATTCTTATCGATATACTTCTAGAAAATGAAGGAATTCGTGATATGCTTAGAAATAACGAATCTTGAATGGCAGTGAACGATAAATGAACTGAAAGTACGTTTTGGTCGAAAAAAGGTGATTATATGAACGAACGTGAAGAACATTATTTTTGGGAAGATGATAAGGAATACATGGCAATCATTGCGGATATCAAAGATCATCCCTTTGTAACTGATTTGGCTTATTATAAACAACATGTGCATGGCAACCGCTTAACCCACTCCTACCTCGTGTCCTATATGTCCTACCGATTGGCTAAGAACCTAAATTGGGACTATCGGGCTTGTGCAAGGGCAGGTTTGTTACATGATCTATTCTATTATGTACCTGGTGAAGTGACTTTTTCGAAGGGGTCACATCTACGAAACCATCCGAAAATTGCATTGATGAATGCAGGGATAGTGACAGCGTTATCAGAGGTTGAAGAGGATATCATTTTGAAACATATGTGGTTGGCAACACCAGAATTTCCCAAATATAAAGAGTCATACTTACTCACCTTTGTAGATAAATATATTGCTAATGAAGACTTTGTAAAACCAAGTTTGGCGAATTTCTCTTTAAGCAAGCTGACAAAGGCTTTTAAAACCTTTATTGGCAAACTCGTTATTCCAGCATTAAGTGGACGTAAACATAAAGAAGTCCCAGTAGAAGAAAAAATCGAATTAATAGAAACCCAAAAGGAGATAGATGAAAATGGAAATTACAATTAAACAAGAAGCGCTACCAGTAATGTGTGCGAAGATGGAACATGCGTGTAAAGTAATTGGTAAAAAATGGAACAGCCTAATTATTGAAGTATTACTTGCAACACCGCTTCGTTTTGGTCAATTACGTGACTCAATCAATGGTATTTCAGACCGTGTATTGATTGAACGTCTTCGTGAATTGAGCGAAGAAGGCATCGTATGCAAAGAAGAAACAGAAGTAAATGGTCACATGGTGACTATTTACAACTTGACTGATAAAGGTCATGATTTACAAAAAATCTTTAATAGTTTACATGTTTGGGCCGATGAATGGGTGGAACCTGCCGAATAAGGTTGACAAAATGCTATAAACGGCTAAAATATAATAGAAATTACCTTAACAGAAGACAACGATTCAAAAATACGTGTTGCTCAGAGAGTAAGAGTTAGCTGCAAATCTTACCAACATGTTTGAATCGTTTTCACTTCTAGAGTAGGCATTCGGGAGAATAGCAATATTCAAAAGAGTGTCCGGTCGACCCGTTAAAACGATCAATGAGTGCCAGTATGGGAAACTATACTGGAATCAGGGTGGTACCACGGTCTTTCGTCCCTATTTTAGGGATGGAAGGCTTTTTTTGTGTTATAAGAGGGAAGAATAGTTGTGCATTGACACAAAGCCACCCCTCCTAATAAGCCGTCACTCACCACATATAACAATATAAGGAGATGCAAAATGAGTATTGTAGAAGATTTACAAGCAATTGAGAATCAAATTGCTGCAGAAATTGAAGCAACTGCTAATTTGGCTGACGTCAAAGCAGTTCGTGTGAAATATTTAGGAAAAAAAGGACCAATTACTGAAGCCTTACGCGGTATGCGTGATTTATCAGCTGAGGAGCGACCTAAAGTTGGTGCGTATGCCAATGAATTAAAAAACAAGGCAGAAGCTAAATTACAAGCAAAAGAAACAGTATTCCAAGCAGAAGCTTTGAACGAAAAATTACAAGCAGAAGCAATTGATGTGACTTTGCCAGGTGAAAAACCTGCAACGGGTACCAAACATGTATTAACACAAGTTATGGAAGAAATCGAAGATCTATTTGTTTCAATGGGTTATGAAGTAGTAGAGGGTCCAGAAATTGAATCAGACTTCTATAACTTTGAACGTATGAACTTGGCGAAAGACCATCCAGCGCGCGACATGCAAGATACTTTCTATATTAATGATGAAGTATTATTACGTACGCATACGTCACCTGTTCAAGCACGTGCTATGGATGCACATGATTTCTCTGCAGGTCCATTAAAAATGATCTCTCCAGGTAAAGTTTACCGTCGTGATGATGATGATGCGACTCACTCTCATCAATTCCATCAAATCGAGGTTTAGTTGTTGATCACAATGTATCGTTAGCTGACTTAAAAGGTACCTTAGAATTATTTGCTCGTCATATGTTTGGTGAAGATACTGAAGTGCGTTTACGTCCAAGTTACTTCCCATTTACTGAACCATCTGTAGAAATCGACGTCACATGTTTCAAATGTGGTGGAGATGGCTGTAATATCTGTAAACAATCTGGTTGGATTGAAATCTTAGGTGGTGGGATGGTTCATCCCAACGTCTTAGAAATGGCTGGTATTGATTCTCAAGAATACGCTGGTTTTGCTTTTGGTTTAGGACCTGACCGTGTTGCAATGTTGAAATATGGTATCGATGATATTCGTCATTTCTACCAAAATGATTTACGATTCTTAAAACAATTTACGGAAGAGGGGTAAGCAATCAATGAAAGTATCATATAAATGGTTGAATGAATTTATCGATCTTGCTGACTTGAATCCGCAAGATGTTGGGGAACGCATGTCTCGTACAGGTATTGAAGTTGACGGTGTTGAAGCATTGGGTGAAGGCTTGAAGAAAATTGTGGTAGGTCATGTGTTGACCTGTGAACCACATCCAGATTCAGACCATCTTTCAGTTACAACTGTTAATGTGGGCGAAGCGGAGCCATACCAAATTGTGTGTGGCGCACCAAACGTTGCTGCAGGCCAAAATGTCATTGTGGCTTTACCAAACTCACGTATCGCAGGTAATGTGAAGATTAAAAAAGGTAAAATGCGCGGCGTTGTATCTCAAGGGATGATTTGTTCATTAGAAGAAATCGGTTTTTCTAATTCTGTTGTACCGAAAGAATATGCTGATGGTATCATGGTATTACCAGAAGATGCAGTTCCAGGTACAGATATCGTTGAATATTTACAATTGGATGATCCAATTATTGAATTAGATATCACGCCTAACCGTGCAGATGCATTCTCTATGCGAGGTGTTGCTTGGGAATTAGCGGCAGTTTATAACCGTCATGCAAATATCGAAACTACAGATACAAGTAAATTTGAAGCTAATGATTTAGCTGACGCGCTTGAATTAAAAGTTGCAGATACAGCATTAGTACCTGAATATAATGCTTATTTAGTAAAAAATGTAAAAGTTGGGCCATCACCACTTTGGCTACAATTACGCCTAATGGCATCTGGTATCCGTCCAATTAACAATGTAGTGGATGCGACAAACTATGTGTTGATGGCAAATGGTCAACCACTACATGCCTTTGACTACGATAAATTAGCAAATAAAGTGATTGAAACGCGCTTAGCTAAAGCAGGTGAAACTTTAGTTACCTTAGATGAAGTCGAACGTACATTATTAGAGACAGATATCGTCATTACTGATGGTGAAAAACCAATCGCCTTAGCTGGTGTTATGGGTGGATTAGATACTGAAATCGATGAAGATACAACGAATGTTTTAATCGAAGCAGCTATATTTGAACCAATTCATATCCGTAAAACAGCGCGTCGTAACGGTTTACATTCAGAATCATCAATGCGTAACGAACGTGGTATCAACCATGCAACCGTTGCTGAATCAGGTGCTTACGCAGCTCAATTGATGCATGAATTAGCTGGTGGTGAAATTGTTGAAGGGCGCGAACGTGTTTCTGTAATTGATTTAACACCAGTTCAAGTATCATCAACATTAACATACGTGAACAAACGTTTAGGCATGACATTATCATATGCTGACATCGAACAAATCTTTGCACAATTGCAATTCGATATTGAAGGTGATGGCGAAAACTTCACAGTATTTGTACCATCTCGTCGTTGGGATATTACAATTGAAGCTGATCTTGTTGAAGAAATTGCACGAATCTACGGTTATGACAAACTGCCATCTCGTTTACCTTCAGTAAATGCAGTAAACATGGGCTACACAGATTGGCAATTGTTCAAACGTCGTACCAACGATCAAATGTTGGCAAATGGTTTCAACCAAGTAATTGGTTACTCATTAACAGGTGATAATCAAACCGTACTTGAAATGGCAAATGCAAAACCAGTGGCATTAGACTTCCCAATGTCTGATGACCGTCGTGTAATGCGTACGAATTTACTAAGTACTTTACTAGAAATTGTTCAATATAATGTTGCGCGTAAAACAGCCGACGTAGCTATATTTGAATCAGGTCGCGTATTTAAATGGGCTGACGCTGCATTACCAGTTGATGAAACACATTTAGCTGCTGCTTGGACAGGACATTCTGCAAGCAAAACATGGAGTCATCCAGCTAAAGTTGTTGATTTCTATGATATGAAAGGTGCCTTAGAAGCAGTCTTAGATAGCTTCAACCTTGACGTAGCAATTAGCTTTGAACCAGTGAGTGATTTGCCAGACATGCACCCAGGCCGTACAGCCCTAGTCTTCGCAGAAGCTAAAGGAGCTGAACGAGTAGAATTAGGTTTCATCGGACAATTACACCCATCAATTGCTGATAAATACGATATGAAAGATACTTTAGTATTTGAAATTTCATTGGATAAAGTATATGCGCTACCAAAAATGGCTGTAAAACAAACACCAATCGCTAAATTCCCTGGATCAGAACGTGATATCGCCATCTTAGTAGCAGACACTGTTACAAGTGCTGAAATCACAGCTACCATCGAAAAAGCATCTAAAGGTGGTATCCTAGTGGGTACAGAAATTTTCGACGTCTACCAAGGTGCAAACATTGAAGACGGTAAGAAATCAATGGCGTATACATTGAAATACTTGAATCCACAAGCAACCTTAACCGATGAAGAAGTAACAGCTGATGTGGCTCAAATTACTGACGCCTTAAGCCAAGACTTCCAAGCTGAAATCCGTTAATAAGCGTTTCAATCATCACTTTTCCACATGTATATTCATTCGAGTAAGACTTAGTTAGCAAGAAGCAACAATTCATTGATATATATCCAGTGATTTGTTGCTTCTTTTTCTTTGATTAAATGTAAACGTTCCCACCTGATGACGGGCAATACTGACATAAGAGAGGTTACTATGCAATATTACGTAGCAGATTTAGGGACAACTAATTCAAAATTAGCTGTAGTCCAAACGCCATATACAATTATTGAAACCATTGAAGCACGCAACATCATCGATCAAGATGAAACAGGAAAACATGAAAGTAACCCTGAACGCGTTGTCCAACAATTAAAAGATTTACTAGCACAAATGGCCCTCAAGTATCCAGAAATTGATCGTTTAATCTTTTCAACGCAAATGCATGCACTGTTAGCGACCAATCGCTCTGGTGAGGTATTCATGCAAACCATGACGTGGGCAGACTTACGCGCCAAGGAAGTCGCTAAACTGATGCATGAAGATGGTCGAGGAGAAAAATTCTTTCAAATTTCGGGCACACCCATCCATGCGATGAATCCTTTTGTCAAATTAGCCTATTTAAATGATGCAAAGGCTGAATTATTCCACAAGGATGAAATACAATTTATGGACATTAAAGCATATATTATTCGCTCACTAACGGGTGAATTCGTCATTGATTATCCTACTGCATCCTCAATGGGTTTATTGGACCTTTCAGGCAAAAAGTGGTCTAGTGATTTATTACAACAAGTCAACGTAAATGAAAATCAACTACCAAGCTTACAAGCACCTACAGCTAGTTATCCAGTAAAGGCTGACATCTTAGCTGAATTAGGTTTACCATCAACCTTTCAACTTTTATTGGGATCTACGGATGGGGCGCTAGCTAACTTAGCGAATTTGGCATACGCTGTTGAAGGCACAGCACAGACGGAATTGGTGAGTCCGTTTGTATTTTCATTCGGTACTTCTGGAGCCATTCGATACCTTAGTGAAGTCTTAGTGATTAATACACAAGGTGCCTTGTTTACTTATATGGTGGACGAGGGTGACCATTATATTGTGGGCGGTCCCTTGAATAATGCTGGGAATGTCTTAGATTGGTTATATCAAAACTTTGCATTCAAGGAACTGGGGATGACCTTCTCACAAATGCTCGAGGCACTTCATAATGAGCAAGTAACTGATCATGGTCCATATTTTCTACCCTATTTAAATGGCGAACGGGCACCATATTGGAATGCCTTCTTGCGTGCAGAATTCAAAGAACTTGCTGGCAATACAAGTCGTTTGGCCATGGCTAAAGCTGTCTTTGAAGGAGTATTTCTTGAGGCACGTCAGGTCATTGAATTAGTACTATCAACGACTGATGTAGATGTACCGTCCATTCAAGTGAATGGTAAAATATTTACAAATCCGGCTATTTGTCAGTGGATTGCTAATATTTTAGGTGTACCCTTACAATATGTTTCCAGTGAAGATGCCAGCGTCGTTGGTGCAGGTATCATGATTGAAGGTCCAGGACTTAAACAATTGCCAGATGTGAAGATTGTTACACCACAAGTGGCAGAAGCCGCCTTATATGATGTGAAATTCCAATCTTTTAAATATCATGCCGATCAGGCAGATGTACAGTCGTATATAAAATTGTATATATAATACCTAAAAGTTGTAGCATTCTTCTTATAACTTTACCTATAAGCAAAGATTATTATGTTTGCGATAATTGTTATAACAAAAGCTTAGAGAACGTGTTAAAATAGGTTATGTAAACGTTTTATAATTATAGGAGGTTATTTTTAAATGGATATGTTTGATAGTTTAAAAGCGAAAATTAGTGGGAAAAAGATCCGTGTCGTTTTCCCAGAAGGATACGATGAACGTATTTTGGGTGCTGTAGTTCGTTTGAAAGCGGAAGGTTTAATGGAACCTGTATTATTAGGTAATCCAGACAATCTAAAAGAAATTGCACAAGAACGTGGTTTTAACATCAACAATATCGAAATTATTAATCCAAATAACTATGATGCATTTGACGAAATGGTTGCTGCTTTCGTAGAACGTCGTAAAGGTAAAGCAACTGAAGAACAAACACGTACAATTTTACGTGATGAAAACTACTTCGGAACAATGTTAGTATATCAAGATATTTGTGACGCTTTGGTATCAGGTGCACGTCACTCAACAGGTGATACAGTACGTCCAGCATTGCAAATTATCAAAACAAAACCAGGTGTGAAATCGACATCAGGTGCTTTCATCATGTTACGTGGACGTGACCAAGAAAAATATGTCTTCTCTGACTGTGCAATTAATATCAACCCAGATGCAGAAGGCTTAGCTGAAATCGCTGTTGAATCAGCTAAAACTGCAGCTATGTTTGACATTGATCCTAAAGTTGCTTTACTAAGCTTTTCAACTAAAGGTTCAGCAAAATCACCAGAACAAGAAAAAGTAGCTGAAGCAACACGCATTGCAAAAGAAAAAGCACCTCAATTTGAAATTGATGGTGAATTACAATTTGATGCAGCCTTTGTTAAAGCAGTTGCTAAACAAAAGGCGCCAGATTCAAAAGTTGCTGGTAATGCTACTGTATTCGTATTCCCAGAAATCCAATCAGGTAATATTGGCTACAAGATTGCACAACGTTTGGGTGGTTTCGAAGCTATTGGACCAATCTTACAAGGTATGGCCAAACCAATTTCTGACTTGTCACGTGGATGTATCGAAGAAGATGTTTATAAATTAGCAATTATTACTGCTAATCAAACATTATTAGATTAGTACTAGAAATTGTAAAACATATTTGTCTCAACATTTTCACATTTTTGATGGTAAAAGACTACATGAGTGAGTTTTCATTCTTGTAGTCTTTTTCTTTTTTTAGTACCATTAGCTTAATGACAAGTTTGAGGAAGAGGTGTATGATGGCTATCACAATCAATTGGACTAGTGAAGAAGATACGTCTAAATTTGCTACTGCACTTGCTACAGTAGTATCTGCTGGTGATATTATTTGTCTTGAAGGGGACTTAGGTGCTGGTAAAACGACTTTCACCAAATATTTTGCAAAAGCACTTGGGATCGATCAAGCAATTAAAAGCCCAACTTATACAATTATCCGAGAGTACGAAGAAGGACCAATCCCTTTGTACCATATGGATGCCTACCGCTTAGAAGAAACAGGTGGGGAAAGTGTTGGTTTAGAAGATTATCTAAATGGAGATGGCATTACGATTATTGAATGGCCACAATACGTGTTAGAAGATTTACCAGATGATTATCTATGGATCAAAATTGAAAGTACTGGCTTAACTAGTCGACAAGTGACCGTAACAGGCGAAGGCATCACAGGGCAAAATTTGTTGATGCAATTACGTAAAGATTTTGCCTAGTCAAGAGGAATAGAAGGATTAATATATTATGAAAAAAGAACAATTAGAAATTACTTTAGCTGATGCCTTACCTAAAGATGCTAAAGCCTTACTAGATTTTTATAAAGAAGTGGGTGCTGAAACGGATTATTTAGCTTTTGGTGCAGAAGGTTTAGGAATCAATCAAGAACAAGAGACACGTTACATTAAATCTTTAGAAGATGCGCCAAATAATCGTTTATTAATCGCTCGTTTAGGTGATGATATTATTGGTGTTGCGAGTGTGGGTGCAGCGCAACATGCCAAAATAGCACATATTGGTGAAGTTGGTATTAGTATCCTACGCCGCTTCTGGGGATTGGGCTTATCCAAAGTCATGATGGAAGACATTATTGACTGGGCCATCGAAAATGAAGTCTTACGCTATCTACGTTTAGAAGTGAGCAATGATAACATGCGTGCCATTACTTTATATGAAAAATACCGATTCGAAAAAATCGGCAAAACGCCTAACGGCATGTACCATGACGGTCAATTCCATGATCTAGTTTTAATGGGCTTAAATGTAGAAAATGCTGAGCAAGCAGAATAAGACGCACAAATAAAGAACCTGTAGAAACGAGCGTATCTTGCCCTTGTATCTACAGGTTCTTTTATAATGTGTTCTTATTTTAATATGGCCATGGCAATCATAACAATTAGTAAAATTACTTCAAGGCTAATTAATGTCCAACGCCAGCGGCTATCTTTCTCGTTAAAAGCAAAAATAATCGCAACGATAGGGATTAAAATACTAAGGGTTACATTTGTCCAAGCAATTTCTGCAGCTGGACGTCCAACTTGTAAACCAGCATAGATAAAAGTTAGCGCAAGCATCATTAAGGCATTACGTCGAATTCTGTTCATGAGAAGTCCTTTCATACAATTTACATTTGTTTTAATCTTTCTTAAAAATTTATCATAACACGCACGAGGATTATTATTCAAGCATACAATATTGAACGGCATTGCAATGTAAATATACGGTAAAATGTGGTATTATTAATTAGATTATACTAGCACTTTATGAGAAGAAAGCACCTTGCAACTATTCTCAATTATTTTATGCTAAATATATTACCAGGAAGGGTAATTCAACATGTTTTTAAACGATTTGCGTAGAGCATTTCCAAATGCCAATATGAAATTTAATGAACCTTTGAAACACTATACATATACAGAAACTGGTGGACCAGCAGATGTTCTCATTTTCCCTCAAACAGCTGATGAAATTATGGCACTCGTTCGTTTTGCCAATAAAGCCCATGAACCAGTACTGGTCTTAGGCAATTCAAGTAATGTCATTATCTCAGATGAAGGCGTTTATGGCGTAGTCTTAATGTTAACGGACATGGATTATATTGAATTCGATGGTCTTGATATTAAAGCGGGCGCGGGTAGCCGCATTATCGATGTAAGTTTGCAAGCCGGTGAAAGAAGTTTAACAGGCTTAGAATTTGCATGCGGTATCCCGGGTTCTACCGGAGGCGCGGTGTATATGAATGCCGGTGCTTATGATGGGGAAATTTCCGAAGTACTTGTAGAAATTGATGTTGTATCGAGGCGGGCCGTTTCTACACATTGAAAAATGAAGACTTAAAACTTGCTTACCGTTATTCAGACTTACAAGAATCAGGCGATATTGTGGTTGAAGCTCGTTTCAAATTGAAGGCTGGCGATTATGATACCATTCAAGCCAAAATCGCTGAGTTGACAGAAAAGCGTGAGTCAAAACAACCCCTTGAGTATCCATCATGTGGATCAGTATTCAAGCGTCCGGTAGGCCATTATACAGGTAAATTAATTCAAGATGCTGGTTTACAAGGCTACACAATTGGTGGTGCCCAAATTTCTAAGAAACATGCCGGTTTTATTATCAACATCGGTGGGGCAAGTGCCACAGACTATATTAATATGATTCACCATATTCAAGAAATTATTTATGAGAAGAATCATGTTCTCTTAGAACCAGAAGTTAGAATTCTAGGTAAACGTACGAAATATGATGTCGTTGATGATGGTTTTGAACATCAATAAGGCCGCATATCAGGATATACAATTTTTAAGAAGATAAACAAATAAATTTAATTGAAAGGGGCATTCATTATATGTCCAATCCTTGGATGCAATTTAAAGGTGTATCGTTTACCTATGATGGTGCTAGTAGACGTACCCTAAAAAATATTAATTTAACCTTTTATCGCGGGGAAAAAGTCCTGATTATCGGTGCAAATGCCTCGGGTAAATCCACATTAGTGCGTGCGTTACGTGGTAAACTTGGGACGGATGAGTTCCCTGGTGAATATGAAGGCGAAATCATCAATTTCGATCTAGATATGGAAACTATGGATGCCACCATCATGGCAGACGCGGTGGATCATCATCTAGAAGAAGCATCGACGATGACGAATAGTCGCAAACGTTCAAGTGACTATGTGCCTAATTTTTCAGAGGAATTAAAACGTCGAATTTTAGAACATCCCTCAGATGCCAATTTAAAATTTGAAGATTTATCAGAGGGTCAACGTGACATTCAAAATTTTGTCAATAATGTGAATTATGACCAATCTGTCTTTATTTTCGATGAACCTTTAGCCAATTTGGCACCGCGAGCTGGTCAGGTCTTCATTGATTTAGTTGATGATATTCATCACAATACTGACGCTACCATCGTGATGGTGGAATACCGAATTGAAGAAGTATTATATCGTCCAGTGGATCGTGTGATTGTACTATCAGAAGGCCGTATCATTTTTGATGGTAATCCAGAGAAATTGTTAAAACGTAATATCCTAAATTCTCTAGGTGTGGGAGAGCCGTCCTATGTATCTGCAATTCGCTATACAGGCTATCCTTTAGATAAGGTGCGCAATATTTCGAATGTCAATTATATACATGGACCAGATTTGAAACGTACCGTTGAATCCTGGCTAATGACGGTACCAAATTTTGTGCAACGTCGAAGTGACAAGGCTATTTTAACTTTAGAAGACGTTTCCTATACCTATCCAGGCCGTGAACGTTCCACGCTGACCAATGTTTCTACCGAAGTTTATGAAGGCGACATGATTTCTATTGTTGGGAAAAATGGTTCAGGTAAATCAACTTTGGGACAAATCATGGACGGTAACATTATGCCGGATGAAGGTAAAGTATTCTGGCACGGTGAAGAAGTAACAACAGATAATCTCTGTCGAATGAAAAATGAAACGGTCTATATCCAACAAAATATCGACCAACGCATTATCGGTTTCACTGTCAACGAATACCTTAAAGATATTGCTTTACGCTGTAATTACAGTGAAGAAGAAGCAGCGCAAGTGATTGGTGAATCATTGAAAACGACTGGACTTATGTACGCGGCAGAAATGCGTATTGGTCAATTATCATTTGGCCAACAAAAACGTGTCATGCTTTCATCTGCCTTGGTCAATAAGCCATCCTTATTAATTATCGATGAGCCGTCAGAGGGGCAAGATTTCCATCACTATAATGAATTTATGCAATATCTTTATCAAATAAATCAAGACCGTAAAATTGCGATTATTATCAATACCCATAATATGGACTTGATTTTGGAATTCACGCGTCAAACATGGGTACTTTCTGAAGGTGAATTGATTGCAGATACGAAACCAATTCGTGTTGCCACAGATCATCGATTGATTCAAAAAGCCTTTTTATGTGAATCGAATTTATATGTATTCGCACGTCAAATTGGCTTGATGGATCCGTATAATTTCATTCGTAAGTTTATGGATTATCACCGTGAAATTAATCGTTAAATAGTAATTTTACACAAAAACAGGGTGGAGGTTGAATGAATGCAAGATGTTGCTGTCAGTCGGTGGAAATTCTCCATGCCGATTGTCATTGGTTATTTGCCGGTGGGTTTAGCGTGTGGCTTATTATTAAGTGATGCTGGACTTGCATGGTGGCAAGTTATTTTAATGAGTACCCTGGTTTTTGGCGGTTCTTCGCAATTCCTTGCGGCTGCCTTACTTGCACAAGATGCGAACTGGATTGAAATTTTTATTTCAGTTTTACTTTTGAGTTCTAGACAGGGGCTTTATAGTATTTCATTAGCACCCTATCTCAAAACAGTACCTCGCTTCAAAGCTGCATGGCTAAATTATATGACAGCAGATGAATCCTATGCAGTAAATATCGTGAATTTACGCGACTCTGATGAAACACATCCATGGTTCATTAATGATGCCCTATTTGTCGCTACTGCAACATGGCTTTCATGGGCTGTATTTACCGCTATGGGCGCAATATTTGGTACCTTTATTGAAATTCCAGAAGTAATTTCGAACTTTGTCATGGTAGCTATGTTTATTGGTATTTTAGTACCAAATATCCGCAACCGCATGATGTTAACTTCGATGATTGGTACAGGGTTACTATCAATTGTATTAATGATGATTTTTCAATCTTCATATGTCATTATTATGGTGACCGCAATTACTTTAGCTGTTGTATTTTATTTCTTGAAACGCCAAGACAATCAACGTGTTGTGTAGGAGGCCTTGTAGATGACATTATTTATTATTATTTTAGGGCTAACTTGCACGGCTTTACGTGTGATTCCAGGGTTGGTGATGCGAAATGCAAATATTTCGCCACTAGTGTATAGAACCATGTCATTCTTGCCGGTGATTATCTTCACCGCTATGATTTGTACGGATGTATTCTTCTGGGATGGACAATTCAACCTGAAACTATTGGAGAATCTTAAACTCATTCCGGCATTGATTTCAATTGTCGTAGCATATTATTTTAAGGATATTATCAAAACAATTATTGCTGGCGTTGGTTCAATGGCATTGATGTATATGTTTTTTATGTAACTTGTAAAGTTTAATCTGAGTAGCTATTTGGCAAGCTCAAATATGTATATTATTTTCAAAAGTTCCACTAAATTATTTTTTATATACTAGTATGGGACGTGATTTTACTTTTTTCAGTATTCGGGTGAGATTACTTGAAATAAAGATTTCATGTCCTTTATATGTACCCAAAATTGTACTTACAAGATTTTAGAAAGAATATTTATTTTACACGTAATGTACTTTAAATACCGCTCCTATTTTGGACGGTATTTTTTTTGGTAATATATTGCCTAAGCTCATATATTTCTGTAAAACAAATCAAGCATGCGAGTAAATAGGTATTATACTGGCGCATAGTGTTCTTGCATAATAAAAAAAAGTTAGTTTGAAAAGGGGATTTTATGAAAAAGTTTAATGGGATATTTTCTTCAGTTGTATTAACGAGTATTTTGGTGTAAGCAGGTTGTTCAAATAATAGTGGTTCAAGTGAAGCAGCCAATGTAAGTTCAACAGAGGAAACGACTATTAAAATTGGTAGTTTTGATTCTGATTTGGATATTTGGACTTATATATCAGAATTAGAGGCTACTAAGGAAGCTGGGATTAATATTGAACTTGTGAATGTAGATGGTATTGATATCAACACTGCCAGGTCAGCAGGAGATATGGACTACAATGCTTTTCAAACCTATGATTATATGAAAGTATTTAATGATGATCACGAAGAAGACGTTGTGCCAGCTTTTACAACTTATATAGAACCATTAGGCATATATTCTAATGAATTTGATACTTTAGATGATGTGCCAGAGGCGTCATAAGTGGCGATTGCTAATAATCCAGCCCAACAATCACGATCTTTAGCATTATTACAAGATGCGAATTTTATTACATTAAATGAAGAGGTAGAGGGGCTATATACAGTGAAAGATATTACTGATAACCCTAAAAAGCTTGAATTTATTGAAATTGATGATAATTCAGGATTACAGGCACTCGAAGATGTTGCCCTAGTTACTATCTCTTCTACATTAGCATTTGAGGGTGGCCTTAATCCAAATGAAGATGCTTTGTTTACAGAAGATACTAGTAAAATCACTGATAGTAACATTGGAAATGTGAATGTATTCGTCACATCAGATGATAATGAAAATAGTGAACAAATAGAAACGCTACAAGAGATCTATTTCAGTGATGATGTGAAAAATTACATTGAAACTGAATTCAATGATACAAAAGTCCCTGTAGACCTTGACCTTGCTACATTTGAGAGTGAGGGTGAGTAGTGAATATAGTTGTGATTGTTGCTATGGAAGAAGAAATGACGCCATTAAGGAAGAGAGCAAATGCTCAAAAAGTTGACCAACTCAAACATTTAAATATTTATGAAGCAATCAATCCGGATTATCTTTTGTATTTAGTCGAAAGTGGTATAGGGAAAGCAAATGCCGCAATGGGGGCTACTATTGCGATTGAACGTTTCAAACCGGACTATGTGTTAAATTATGGCGTAGTTGGTTCAATCAAGGATTACATTCATGCAGGAGATATCGTTATTCCAAATGATTTTACCTATCACGATGCGGATGATACTGCATTTGGGAGTCCTCTTGGTCGTGTTGCACGAATGCTTGCAACTTATCCAATCGCAGCGCAACTACAACCAATAATAAAACACTATTAAGTAAGCATCATTTTTTTCATACGGGTCAATGCCTAACTTCAGATGCTTTTATGTATCAGGTAGAGCGAATTAATTTTGTGCGCAATGCTTTCCCAGAAGGAGTCATTGTGGAAATGGAAGCTACCGCAATAGCTCAGGTTTCTTATACCTATAATTTGCCATTTCTTTCTATAAAAAGTGTTAGTGACACATCCAGTGAGCAGGCACCTGAAGAATATTTAAAGGATAAAGATCAGGTCGCTATTAACGCAGCGGATGTCTTGTTTAAAGCGATTGATTTATTGCAACAAAACTAGTTTCATGGTAATGACGCAAAATTATGGATCTTAAATCATGAAAGAAATACAATTTGTACCGATTCTGCATTGAATGGGTACTTTTTTTATATCATAAATGATATTTCACAAGTCATTTCTTAAATTTTCAGTTATAATATAATTAGAGAAATATCCGATTAAACAGGCACAATCGCATTTCATGAAAGTAGAGGTGACATATGGGCGATTCACAAACCACCCCCATCATGTTGACAGTAAGTTCCCTAGTCCATCCCCTTAATAAATTTGGCCGCATGGGTCATATTCACAGTAAATTTCAGGGTTCCTTTGTCATTCAAGTCAAAAATCAACTCATCCATTTTGGCTCCTACGCCCATTACATCGCAGGATTTGGCCTTTACCTTTCACCAGAAGATTTTAATCAAATAAACGACATCATTGACATCGGGAATCGTGTCCGAGTCACCGAAGACGAGCTTACTTTTTACGGGAAAAAGAGCGTGCAAAGTTTTGCCTATAAAGCCTCCAAAGTAGACCAACGACTACATGCCATTCCTTTTGATAACAAACTTCTTTCAAGTTTACTGAGTGCTTACGACCAAGCAATTGCAAGCACTAGTAGAACAGCGCTCGGGCTGAACACTGAAGATAATAGTTTTCAAAAGATACAAACCATGCTTGAACAAGATGATAATCAAGTGATTGATTGGGATAAAATCATTCATTATTTGATTGGTCGCGGGCGAGGCTTGACACCATCTGGCGACGATATGTTAGTGGGCTACTTAGCTGTGATGAAATTATTTGCCCTGTACCGTGCCGAAGATTTGTCCGATCAACTACTAGAAAGTCCACTATCTACAACAGATGTGAGCAAGGCATATATACTTGCTGGAGCCGAAGATTATTTTTCGACACCAATTTATCAGCTGTATACATTATGTAAAGTCGCTGATTTAAACGATTTAGCGCAATTGACTATTAATTTAACAGATGCCATTACCAATACCATGCGCGTAGGGCATACCTCAGGTCATGATATGACATTTGGTATGGGTATGGGTTTGCGTTACGTGCAACAGGCACACGCCAAAGTATCTAAATAACAGTAAAAAGAACCTGAAAGATTCATTCTTTTAGGTTCTTTTCAGCTTATCTTTTCTAGATTGTATATATTAAATTTAAAACGGACGGAAATTGGAAAGCATAACATGCTGTGGTTTCTTAAATGAGAAAAAAAGCAAACCACAAATCCCTGTGGTTTCCAGATCCTCAGAAAAGGAACGCAGAGAGGGCTGTGGTTTGCTAAATCAGAGAAAAAGTAAAGCAGTGAGCATTTATAGTTCTTTAATGAGAAGAAAAGGAACGCACACGGATTTCAAGTTTCATAATACAAAAAGGAGGCTGGGACAAAAAATAAAATCATCGGTTTTTCGTCCTTACAGTGTGCGTTCCTTGTGAGCCGTGGGACCATTGAAAGCCAAGATCTTTCAATTTGAAATCGAGCCAAGGTCTCGATTTCATCCTCTTTCACGGCTAAGGAACGACACTTTCAGTCCTTTGACACCTGTTCCCATGAAATATTTCAATCAAAATTTATAAGAATTTTTCAAAGTAAAAGGCGTACACAACTCTTATTAAGAATTGTGTACGCCTTTTAGAGGCCTTTTGTCCCAGCCTCTGCACATTAATTCGACTTTTGTCAAATGCATTTGAAACTTGTTCCAAATGTCAGCTTTGACTGCATTTCAGAAAAATCTGTAAATCCTAAAGTACGGGTTTTACGTTCATTTTCTTCCAACGGTTCAAAGCTTAGCGAGATTTGTCACACTCTTTATTTGCTTTGGCTGCGTGATGCGAAGTATTCAATATTAATGCGACGTAGCCGTGACCATTCGGCGGGTTTTCCTGAAATAATCAGATCTGTGTTTAATAAATCGTCAATATTTTGGCAATCTAATACCATCATCAATAAGCGCAATTGTTCATCATATTCTTCGACCATTTTGATGGTAGCAGGTACACCTTCAGTGAGTACGCCGTGTAAGAATTGTACAGACATACCAACAGCAGACGCACCAAGCGCTAATGATTTAAGGATGTTCATGGGCGTTTTCACACCACCGGATGCCAAAATAGTTGTTTGGTTCATCAATGGTTGCGCTTCTAATAAAGAAATAGCGGTTGATTGGCCCCAATCGGTCATATAGGCAAAATCTTTGTGTTCACGACGAGCATTTTCAATCTCAGCAAAGTTGGTTCCACCAGTACCCGAAACGTCAATGGTGCGCACACCTAGCGATTGGAGGTGATGCATGGTTTGATAAGACATACCAAAACCAGTCTCCTTGACCATAACTGGAATATCCAAACCTTCGACAATGGAGACGATGTTATCTTCTAATTTACGAAAATCACGATCACCTTCAGGCATGACAATCTCTTGTGGGGTATTTAAATGAATTTGAAATGCATCTGCTTCGAGTAAATCAACTGCACGTTTGGCATCTTCTAATGTTTTGTCAGCCCCAAGATTGGCCATTATAAAACCATTTGGATTCACGTCGCGAATAATGGTAAATGAATCAGCAACACTTGGATCCTTCAAAGCCGCAGATACGGAACCAGGTGCCATGGGTAGCTGAGTTTCACGCGCTACTTCTGCTAACATGGCATTAATTTTCTTAGTCCAAGCAGAACCACCAGACATGGCATTGATGTAAAAGGGACGATCAAATTTGCGGTCGAAAATAGTAGTTGATAGGTCAATGCTATTGAATTCTTGATGAGATAACGACTGGTGCACAAAGTGAATGGATTCGAAATCGGTCTCCTTTTCACCATACTGCATGATTGCGTTATGCACATGGGCATCTTTACGGTTCATATGATTACTCCTTATGTGTTCGTTGCCAGAATGCGAAGGGCAGGACGACAAGGGCATTGTTGCGCCAAATGGCTTGCACTTGGTCGGCTGCTGCTCGGCTGTTTGAAATAGCGTAGGCGCAGTCGCCTGCACCCGCACCAGATATTTTGGCTACGGAATGGTCTTGGGTAACTAAACTAATGGCTTTCTTGAAGCTCTTTGTTAAATATGGTTTATCTAATGCACGTGTATAGTGCAAAATAGTGTCATAATTATCGCTAATTGCCGATTTAAATAGCCTCCAGTCATTCATTTGAATAGCAGCTTTGGCCATTAAAACTTGACGTTTGGCGTATTGCTTAAAGGTTTTCAAGATTTCTGCATGTTCTGTTTCCGGCACATGTTCAGGAATTAATTTCAATAATTCTTCAGTGGATGCCTTTTCCTTAGTCCAAACCACAGAAAGCGTCCAATCTGGATCAATTGGTAAGGGTTCAATCATTAAATCAGGCCAGATATTTTCTAGCAAAGATACAATATCAGCACCAGATTCTTTGGGTTGGGCGTCAAACCACTCGCGGTCGAAATTTTGATAATAAATTATGCCTGTATGGGCTGAAGCTGCAACGTCGCCTAAAGAACCCATCATGCCTAAATGATGTTGGGTAATGGCTACTAATTTGTACACTTGATAGATACGTTGTGATTCAGTTAAATCTTTAAATAAATCATATTGCGTCATTAAAGCCGAAACAAGGGCAACTGAAACCGCACCAGAAGAACCTAAACCATACTTGGTACCATCAGCCGCATCTAGTTCCGACTTAATTTCAATAGTAAATAAAGGCGGATTGCTGGCAGAAAAAATCCCAAGCTCAATCGCAAACAAATTCACCGTCTGAATAGCTTGCCATAACAGAGGAAATTCTTGCGCTGCAGGGTCGTCACTCACCACACGTCCATCGCGATCATAATGCCAAGCAATCGCATGATCCGCTTGATTCGTCGTCACATAGCCAACGTTATCATCGACAACTGTTAATGATAAATGTAAAAAAGCATCCACCGTTGTAATAATGGCCGCTTGACCCGAATGGACAACTGCATACTCTCCCGCTAAGAACAATTTACCAGGGACAGATACGGTTACCGTATTGTCGCTATGATTATTTATTTCACTTTGCGCTTGTGCCATACGATCACTCCCATCTGTCTAACTGCTGAATACCCGGTCCAGGCGTTGTCTTGATAAATTCCATTGCTTCAAATTGATTGGCTAAGAATGCTTCTACTTGATTCATTTGGCTTGCACGGCAAAGTACTTTCACGTTTGGTCCCGCATCAATTGTATAGTAAGCAGGCACTCCCGATGCCCGCAAATCTTGGACAGCTTGAATAGCTTTAATTGTTGCCGGTTCAAAATAAGTAAATGACGGATCAGCTGCCATTGTAGTCGCATGCATGCGCATTGCATTTGCTTCTGCGATTTCGCCCAACAATGTAATGTTTTGTGCTTCTATCGCTTCTTTAATTCGTGCCAAATCAATTTTATTTTGGCGAACCCATTCAGGATAGAAGTGCGAAGTCTTCAATGTATGGGCCATCCCTTTCCTTGATGAAACACGTTTTTCTTTCGTATTGATGGTCATGATCACCATACCTATATCCCAAGTGGCATCGTCAATTTTGACAGCCATAGAATTTTCACTCTTCGTACCTTTTTGCCATTCGACAAATCCACCAAAAATTGAGCGAGTTGCAGAACCTGAGCCTTGACGCGCAAAAGTTGATAATTCTTGGTCTGTAATATGGTCCAATTGCAAGGCTTGGCGACAAGCTGCCGCTAATGCAGAAAAGGCCGAAGATGATGAAGCTAAACCGGCAGCGGTTGGTACATAGTTAATGCTTTCAACGCGTGCTTTTAAATCTATTGATGCTTCCTTACGAAATAGGTCCAAAAATCTAGAAATTTTGGCTACATCATCAGCTGCTTTCTCTTCGCCATTTAAGACGAAACTATCCGTCTCGAAATCACTAGAAAATGTTACCCGTGTATCGGTATATAGGGCATTTAAAGTCAGTGATAAACTTGATGTTGTTGGAATGAATAGATCGGCATCCGCTTTTCCCCAATATTTGATTAAGGCTATATTTGTGTGCGCACGATAGGCGCCTTGAAATTCTGTCATCGTGACTCTCCCTTAAAAATATTCTTACAAGTATTATAACTGATTTCGCGTATTTTCGCTTACTGACAAGCCAAATTACATACTTTCGCTACGAAATGGTACAACCCAGGTTGCTACCGCTAAATTTTCTTGTTGCAATTCATGCGCCAATCGCTCTGCAGCTGTTTGGTTTTGACAAATCGCGAAGTAACAACCACCGCGTCCACCGCCAGTGAGTTTAGCCGCACCTGAACCGTGTGTTTCTGCATAAGCTACCCCAGCTTCTAATTCTGGACTAGATACCTGCAAAGCCCGCAACTCCTTATGGGCACCTTTGAAAGTGTCACAAATCCCTTGAAATCCTGCTTCTGATGCTAGAAAAGTATCGCCTTGTCCCAGTAATTTGATTAACTGTTCAGCAGCTTGCCCAAGTCTTTCTAAAGCACCTGATACTGCTTGACGACGGGTGATGAAGGGCGAATTTAAAGCATTACCAATATAAGATACAGCGTCTTTTGTGTTGCCATGGATGCCAGTATCTGCAACTACAAGCCAATAAGGTGTGGCGAAGAGGCTTGGTTCAATCGGTTTGTTTTTTTGATAAATCAAGGGTAAACCTAAACCAGCAACACGGGCATCTATGCCTGAAGGATTACCGTGGCTGATTTTTTCAGATAAATCGACATATTTTAATAACAATTCATCCGCTAAAAGCAAGTCATAATAGTTGTAGAAAGCTCGCACTAAAGCTGTGGCCATAGCCGCAGATGAGCCCATACCACGTTCAGCTGGAATGGATGAATGGATGTTAATCCGCCAGTGACTTTGATCTTGTTGCATTAAGTCCGCACGCAGTTGGTCGTATACGGCAAGCAAATTTTGCAGGTCATTGGGTGCCTGATGCAGTGGCCCTTCATAAAGATCACTTTCTAAATAAGCATTACCATTCGTTTGTTGAACGGTAACCGTCATTTCTACCGCTCGAAAGGGTAGCGCTACTGAAGGGTAACCATGCACAACAGCATGTTCCCCAATAATAATTATTTTCCCGTGGGCAGTGCCAGTCGCTTTCTTCATTAAAACGTCACTCCTATTCCATACTATTATAAACAATAAATTGTCTGGAATCAGCCTGGATTGTGATTTATGGACAAATTTAGCAAATTATTAAGAGTGCATCATTAAAATCCGAACAATATTTTTTATTTTTGCGAAAAAAGCTAGTAATCACAAATATTCTTTGTTAGAATAGATTAGAAATTCGAAAAAGGAAGTGAAAACATGAGTGTCCAACAATCAATGCAAGATATCGAAAAAATCATTGTACTTGATTACGGTAGTCAATATAACCAATTGATTACAAGACGTATTCGTGAACTAGGCGTGTATTCAGAACTGTTATCTCATAGATTAACTGCAGAAGAAATCATGGCTAAAGGTAACGTTAAAGGAATCATCTTGTCAGGTGGACCTATGTCTGTATATGCAGACGGCGCATTCTCTATTGATGACGCAGTATTTGAATTAGGCATTCCTGTTCTAGGTATTTGCTATGGTATGCAATTGATGACCTTCAAAAATGGAGGTGTTGTTGCCCGTTCAGATAAACGTGAATATGGTCAACAAGCATTAATCATCGATAAGACAGAATCAGCTATTTTTGCTGGTTTAGAAAAAGAAGAAATGGTACTAATGAGCCATTCTGATCGTATTGAAGAAATCCCTGAAGGTTTCCAAGTAACAGCTCACGGCGAAAATAGCCCAGTTGCAGCATTTGAAAATCCAGAAAAACGTTTCTATGGCTTTCAATTCCATCCAGAAGTACGTGCTTCTGTACATGGAACTGACATGTTACGTAACTTTGTATTTGATATTTGTGGCGCAAGCGGTTCATGGACAATGGCTGACTTCATCGATATTAAAATCAAAGAAATCCGCCAATTAGTTGGTGACGGCAAAGTATTATTAGGCCTTTCAGGTGGGGTGGACTCATCTGTTGTAGGTGTATTATTACAAAAAGCTATCGGGGATCAATTAACTTGTATCTTCGTTGATCACGGACTTTTACGTAAGAATGAAGCAGAACAAGTCATGGACACATTAGGTGGCAAATTTGGTTTAAACATCATCAAAGTGGACGCTCAAGACCGCTTCCTTGACAAATTAGCTGGTGTTTCTGATCCAGAGAAAAAACGTAAAATCATTGGTAACGAATTTGTTTATGTATTCGATGATGAAGCACAAAAAATCAAAGATGTTGATTATTTAGCTCAAGGCACTTTATACACTGACGTTATTGAATCAGGTACAGAAACAGCACAAACAATTAAATCACACCATAATGTTGGCGGACTACCTGAAGACATGTCCTTCTCACTAATTGAGCCTTTAAATACTTTATTTAAAGACGAAGTACGTGCAGTAGGTACTGAATTGGGTATGCCACATGAAATCGTATGGCGTCAACCATTCCCAGGACCTGGTTTAGCTATCCGTATTATCGGTGAAGTGACACCTGAAAAACTTGAAATCGTGCGTGAATCTGATGCCATCTTACGTGAAGAAATCGCTAAGAATGGTTTAGAAGGCGACATTTGGCAATACTTCACTGTATTACCTGGTTTCAAATCTGTAGGGGTTATGGGTGATGAACGTACTTATGATTACACCATTGGTATCCGTGCAGTAACATCTATTGATGGTATGACATCTGAATGGGCACGCATCCCATACGACGTGTTAGATATTATTTCTAAACGTATCGTAAATGAATGTAGCCACATCAACCGCGTAGTCTTAGATATTACGAGTAAGCCACCTGCAACAATTGAGTGGGAATAAAACTAAAAGACCTCATAAACATTGGTTTAACAGTGTTTGTGAGGTCTTGTTTTTGTTATTGGGCTTATTTTGGACTTAAATTATTTAGCAGGTCAGATACTTCATCATCTGCACCTTCCCATAAATGACTATAAGTATTTAGTGTTGTTTGTATATCATTATGGCCTAAACGCTTTTGGATAACCTTGGCTTGTACACCTTCTTTTATTAATAAACTTGCGTGACTATGTCTTAAGTCATTGATCCGTATTTTAGGTATCTCAGTGTGTTTCGATATTATTGTTAGTTGCTTAGCTAATGTGTACTTTTTAATTTGAGGTAAAATTCTTTCATGAGGTTTGTAATCATAGAGTACGTTTAAATAATCATCAAGCATATTGAATAAAAAATCTGGTATCGTAATATCTCTTATTGATGAATCAGTTTTAGGGCGACTAATAATATTTTTACCACGTATTCTCTGGTAAGACTTATTAATTTTTAGGATACGATTTGTATAATCAAAGTTTTCTGCAGGTAGTGCTAATAATTAGCAAATTTGAATACCAGTCAATTGCTTGCAGGCATACGGTAGGTGTTTATTGTTTCTGAGAAACCATACTTAAATGCCAGTCTTCAGGGAAACCCAGAGAGTTTAAAATAACGTTGATTGATATAGAGTCTAATTTGTTATCTAGATATTTAATTCGCTTAAGTATAGTATTAAATAATTTTTTATATTCGACTTCACTTAAAAAGCATTTTAAAATAATATAGATATCATAAACGGATGTCCTTTTGTCAGTGACTTTTATTCCACTTGGAGTATGTATATCTTTATAAAATACCAAATTTTGCTTTGTTTTAAAGTCTAATAATTTACTATCATGTGCGCAAACATTTCTTACTTGCCTAATATTATCCATAAATGAAATGAGCATTTTAGGTGTAAATTGATTATAAATACGGATAAATTGACTTAGAAAGCTTAAGAGAACCTGACAAATATCATTGATTAACGATTCTTCTAGATTTCTAACAAAATATAATAAACCTCCAAAATCTAGGTATTCAATTATTACCCAGATGGGAACGTCTCCGTACTTATCTTTATAATGTTTTATAGGATTGTCATTCGAATTAGGTTTTGTATTATCACGAATAATTTTTGAGAAATTTGATATTACGCTACCTACAAATAAAATATTATTTTGATTGTAATTATTTGAATTTAAAAAACTATATTTTTCATTACAATATTTTTCTGCGAATTTATAAGCAACTATATATTTAATATGGTTTTCTGCTACTAATATTGCATCTAAAAACGCGGACTTAATTTGTGAATCAAAAAAATATAGATTACTTATTTCATTAAAATGTGCATTTTGCAAGTATTTATCACTATTTGTTAGCTGAAAGTATTTGCTATACCCATTTATGACGTTATAGTAATTATTGGTTAATAAATATTGTTTAGTTCGTTTATAGTCATGGATTATTAATCCACATTTATGTAGGATAGCAATTTGTTCATCTAAAGTTTTAAATGGTTTAATAAAAAAACACCTCCATCAAAAATGGAGGTGTTTCCGTACTGGTCCCCGTAGGGATACAGCGCTATAATATCTCCATTTTATTTTTTTAAAATCGATTTGTCAATCTTTTTACTTAAAGTTAAATGCATGTCCTATCCCATAATTGTTTAGATTCCAACACTGATAGACTTTTTATAATTTGTAGCTAACTTCTAAAACTTTCCCAACGATTTTAACAGAATTATGTTCACGTAAAATTATTGGTTCATAACCATTATTTTCTGGTAGTAATAACACCTCATTACCAATTTTTTTAACACGTCTAGATGCTACTTGCCCATTAATTAACACTGCTGCAGTAGTATCATTTTCAACATCAAACTGTTCCACACACAGGATTAGTGCACCATTTGGTATAATAGGATTCATACTGTCATCTTCACATTTAAAGTAGAACAGGTTCCCCCCAGGTAAGTTTGTATTAATTGTTTCCTTAAATTCAGTTACATTAGCTTGATCTGTGATTTGATGCGCTAAATTAATTTCACCAAATATAGGTACATTTACAATCCGTGCTGGACGTTTAGCTATATCCGTCCATCCCACAAGGTACTGTGGTTGGACATCTAAAAACTCTGCTACCTTAGCTATGGTTTCGAGGTCTATTTGCTTAACTACACCAGCTTCATATCTTTGAGTAGTGGCTTCTGTTTTACCTATATAGCAGCTACATCTTTTAGGGTTTTATTTTTTGAACGTCTAACTTGTCTAATTCTGGCTCCAATTTCATTCATTTCTATCACCTAGTAGTAGTTTTCAATATTACTGCAATTATTCTAAAATATAAGGACTTAGACCCCATTTTTTGAAAGGATTTCTA
>NZ_NEEY01000017.1 GCF_002252085.1 Aerococcus sp. 1KP-2016 | reverse complement strand
TTCCCCAGATAATGTTTAACAATTTCCAATTTAAATTCTAGTGAATATTTTGCCATAAAAATAAACCCCCAAAAGTTAGATTTTTGGTCTCTTTTGGGGGCCTCTACACTAGATGTCTGGGATTTTTTTTGTGGCAAATTTCGCGCATTTTCTATTTTTACACGTATATAAATAGTGGAGGTGGGAAAATGGATTTGGCACAGACAAGTGAGGGTAGCTATATAAGGGCAAGCGATATTGCGACACTTGGCTCAGTTCACGCAAGGAAAAATTTGTACTGCCCACATTGTAAGCAAGCCGTATTCTTTAAAATGGGCCCCCATACTAGGCCGCATTTCGCTCATTTTAACCAAAGCGCAGATCATATTGGCAAGGGTGAATCTGACCTTCATCAGCAAGCGAAAATAGCCATTGCACACCAGCTTGAATTAGCAGGAATCCCGTGTCATATTGAATATTCTATTGAAGATAAAATGAGACGAGCAGATATATTTATAAATCAACAGACGGGCATTCACCAACATCTGACCATTGAAATTCAATATTCACCTTTATCAGCACAATCTGTCTATGCCAGAGAGGCGGACTATGCAAAGCATGGGATAGCTGTAGTGTGGCTCTTAGGCTACCAATCAGACTATGCTAGCATCTTTAAAAATTCAAAAGGTGTTCATCCCAAGTCCAGTGTGATAAATCGTCTACGCCCCTTTATCATCCATATGCCAGCCTTTGGATTTTGTCTGCCATTTTGGTATGAAGATGAGGAAAAGGTATTACTGCTGAATCTGGATATTTATGGCAAGCCAATGCGCAAAATCATAATGAAAATATCTAAATATTTATATTATTTTTGTGTACAACCAGCGCCAGAGAAAGTAGCTTATCTTGCAATCCAAATTGAAACAATATCGAAGCCAATAAAACAAAATCGCTTCATTCAAACACTACTAGTTAGTCCCAATCAATTTGAAAAACGAATTTTAGATTTTTTATATGTACGGGGGAGATATATCCAACATATAAATCCAAAAATATTTAACTATCGGGGTCAAACTGTGTTTACCAAACATGTAGATTGGCATCTATTGGTCATCTATCAAGTTCTCACAGACCAAGGGATGCCCTTGTCTGATATTTTAGCCTATATGTATGAACATGATTGCTTTTATGAACATCCACCATTTACAAAAGACTTGATTGAACAATATATACGTGCACTCATCAGACATTTCAAAATGAGCTAGCAAATTAGTGTAGGAAAACTTTGCCTTATGTTAAAATGATAATATCATTAAAAAAACGGAGGGTAATTATGGCTAAAATTTTTGAAGCAAAACCAAGAAACGAAGTAGATAGTGAATTTCAATGGGATTTAACCACCATTTTTCCAAGTGACGAGGCATTTGAAACGGCCTTAGCGGCTTTCCCGGCGAAGGCAGAAAACTTTGCATCATATAAAGGCACCTTAACAGAAAGTGCCGATCAAGTTGTGAGCGCATTAGAAGAGTTACTGGCTGTGAGTCGTGAATTAGAGGTCTTATATGTTTATGCACACTTGAAACATGACCAAGATACTAGTGACAACAAATACTTAACATACAATAGTCAAGCGGGTGCCTTAGCGGCGCAAGTAAGCGAGAAAATTTCATGGTTTGAACCTGAAGTGTTGACTGTAGCTGAAGATATTCAAGCGACATTGGAAGCATCAGAAACATATGGTCATTTCTTCCGAGAACTATTCGCCAAAAAAGCGCATATTCTTTCACCAAATGAAGAATCATTATTAGCTGGTGCCGGTGAAATATTTGGCAACTCGTCAACTACATTCTCTCTATTAAACAATGCTGATTTGAAATTCGGTAAAGTAAAAGATGAAGATGGCAATGATGTAACCCTATCTCATGGGTCATACGGTGTCTTATTAGAAAGCAGTAATCGTGAAGTACGAGAAACAGCCTTTAAACAGCTGTATGCATCATATGACGCAGTGAAGAATACCAATGCATCTTTGATGTCGGGCAATATTAAAGGGCACAATTATACAGCCAAAGTACGTCATTACGACTCAGCACGTCAAAAGGCCCTAGATAATAACAATATTCCTGAAAGTGTCTATGATACTTTACTAGACACAATTCATAAAAATTTAGATTTATTACATGAATATGTAGCTTTACGTAAAGATATGTTGGGGATCGAGGACTTACAAATGTGGGATATGTACACACCGTTAACAGGTGAAGCGCCAATCAAGTTCACTTTCGAAGAAGCTAAAGAAGTTACTTTTAAAGCTTTAGCGCCACTAGGGGAACAATACTTGAAAGACCTTGAAAAAGCCTTTGACGAAAAATGGATTGATGTTTACGAAAACGAAGGGAAACGTTCAGGTGCTTATTCATCTGGTGCATATGACACCAACCCATATGTGTTACTAAACTGGCAAGATTCCTTGAATGACTTATATACCTTAGTTCATGAATTAGGTCACTCAATGCACTCATACTATACGCGTACCAATCAACCATACATCTACGGAGACTACTCAATTTTCGTGGCAGAAATTGCATCAACAACAAACGAAAACTTATTAACATCATATTTATTAGACACAATCAAAGACAAGGAAGCCCAAATTTATATCTTAAACCACTACTTAGATGGTGTAAAAGGTACAATCTTCCGTCAAACACAATTTGCTGAATTCGAAAAATTCATGCACGAATCAGACGCGAGCGGTCAACCGCTAACTGCTGATTTCCTTAGCGACAATTACTTTGATCTAAACAAAAAATACTATGGTCCAGCCGTTGGTGAGGACCGTACAATTGCTTTAGAATGGTCTCGTATTCCGCATTTCTACATGAACTACTACGTATATCAATATGCAACTGGGTTCTCGGCAGCCAACACTTTAGCTAAACGCATGGTAGCAGGTGAAGATGGGGCAGTTGAAAAATACCTAACATACCTAAAATCTGGTTCTTCTGATTTCCCAATCAACGTAATGAAGAACGCGGGTATCGATATGACTAATGCTACCTACATTGAAGAAACATTAGCCCAATTCTCAGAACGACTAAAAGAATTAAAAGCTTTGTTGAATAAATAGATGAAACCAAAAACCATCCTGGAGCGTTGAACCCCAGGATGGTTTTTATTATAAATGATGTAAAATCAAACATGCATTATCATTGCGAAATAATCAAATAGCGTGTTTTTGCTAGAAGTGAGTTACTCAGCAAAATTCACATAAAAAAGCGCTGAAATTTTCATCTCAACGCGTCAATAATTTGATTATTTTTTAATACATGTTAAACGAGGGCTATTTTTTGCTTTTAGGGCCATCGCTTCCTCAGATTTCATCATCATTTGATTGGTTAATGATTCTAAGCTTTCTTGTGTGATATTTGATTCAACTTTTAGACCATATTTATAATTAATATTATCAAAAATAACAACAGTAGGGTTAACTGAAATTTGCATTTGACGAGCAAGTTTTGCATCAGCTACCAGACTTTTTTTGGTCAAATCAGAATCGATATCTTGTTGCCACATTTCCATGTCTAAGCGACTAGCTTGGGCAATTTCTAACATTTTCTCGTGAGTGTAAGGATTTCCTTGACGACCAAAATATTCTTGAATATTCATTAAGAAGCCACGGCCAACTTTTTTCCCTTGAAGTAGTGCTGCCTTATAGGCCTTACAGACTTCTTGGTGGGCTAAGTAAAGCTCGTTACGCTCGGCTAGGGTCAATGGACGATCTAGCGCCTTCACATAATTATTAAATGTGTGCATGTCACTTGTTGTAATGATACGGAAGTACACTTTATTGTCTGTTTGGTTGACAAATTTTAAGACTTCTTCTTCGCAAGTCAAACACGCATCACCTAGTGGGTTCACAAATAAAAATACCTCAAATACATGGTTATGTTGACAGGGAACGATGCCACTGTCTTTACCAGCATTTGTTTGGGTTAATTTCTGTGCCATTTTCTACTCCTATACTATTTATTTTTTACAGTTTTCATTTCGTCTTGGGTGTTACATTATTTGGTTAAATACGTACTTCAAATCTAAGCTATCGCCCAATTCTATCAGGACATATTTAAAATTGCAATCTATATGGTTCGCTGTATATTACTTTTGCGTAAGTAAAATACCATCCTCGTGATATAACTTATGTTTATGCCACAATTGGATCCGCCGCTGATTGTGACATACGACGAATTTTTTGTTTCACAATTTGTTGGGGGATATCATATTTTTGCAAGATTTCTTGGAAAAAGGCTTGACCACTTGTTGCATCATGGCTCTCGACTTCCAGTTCAAAATCCTCAAATTGGCTAAAATAGCAATGGTCTAACACCATGGTATGCCCTTGAATGCTTTGTTGATGGCGGACGGTTTTAAATTGGCCAATCACTACAAGATCACTTAACGCAATATCAAATCCAGCTAAAATCTTCGCAATTTCGGGTCCGTTTGTTAATTTACCGGTAGTAGCAATCACTTCAGCATCTGCTGACGTCAATTTGTCGGTTGTTTCTAATTTCTGATGGTTGGCCACTGGTTGTTTCATGGTTAAGTGGACGTAGGTATCTGTGATTCGCACGCGAAGTCCGATTTGTTGATTCCGTAATTTACCATCTTCTGTATCAAAATAAATATTTTTCTGTGTTAAGGCAGGTGTTTGATCAAATGCAAAGGCCTGAAATAACCGATTGTAGGTCGCTTCACTCAACAGGTTCTTATATTCAATTTCAATATTTTTCGTCATGGTAAACGTCCCCTTTTCTGATTTCATTGTTTAGTATATCAAGATTTACATAAAGTTAACACTAAAAGACTTCATATCAATATCAAGAAATTTATTTGGTTAGTGCATGCAAACTTTGTCCACGCTTGCCTTTTTTGTTATAAATATAGATGAAATTGTGTTAGAATAAATGGGATGCTTATGTGTTTATACTATATAAAGTGGGTGACGAAATGGTGGAAGATTGGCAGAGTTTTCTTGCGCCGTATCGACAGGCTGTCGAGGAACTAAAAGTAAAATTTAAAGGTATTCGAAACGAATTTGAAGAAGCGAATCTTCAATCCCCAATCGAATTTGTAACTGGTCGTGTGAAAAGACCAGAATCTATCTTGAGAAAAGCGAAATTTAGAGAAGTCGTTGAAATGAATGAGCAAAATATTGAGGATGTCATCGAAGATATTGGTGGTATTCGCATTATGTGTCAATTCGTGGAAGATATATATCGTGTTGTAGAGATTCTACACAACCGTGAAGACTTCGATATTATTGTAGAGCGTGATTACATAACCCATAAGAAGGCTAGTGGTTACCGTTCATATCATATTGTCATTGCATATCCAATTGAACGTATAACAGGGACAGACAGTATTCTTGTAGAAATTCAAATTCGGACCTTAGCAATGAATTTCTGGGCAACAATCGAGCATTCTTTGAATTACAAGTATGCAGGTGACTATCCTATGGAATTACATAAACGTTTAGAAAGAGCAGCAGAAGCAGCCTTTCAATTAGATGAAGAAATGTCCGCAATACGTGAGGAAATTAAAGACGCGTAAAAGTTGGATAAAGGTACAGAAGCATCTGTGAGGAATAATGGATTCTTCTAAGAGCTTCTGTGTTTTTATATCAACATCAATGTAGCAAGTGCACGAGGATGATTTGGGGGATATAGGATGAGAGTTGCAGTTCATTATAGAGACGGCGATAATTCAAAAAAAATTCACGACATAGTAAAAGCTTCCATTGATAATGCTGAATTTGAACTGGATTATGATAATCCAGAGTTGGCCATTTCAATCGGTGGAGATGGTACGCTTTTAGAGACCTTCCACACTTACGCTGACATGTTAGATACAGTTCGATTTGTGGGTGTCCATACGGGTCATTTGGGCTTTTATACAGACTGGACGGAAAGCGAATTACCTGAATTTTTAGCTGCTTTACGTAATGATTCTGGTGAAAGTGTGTCCTATCCGCTATTAGAGGTCACCATAGATTATAAGGATGGGCGTCAAGAGCGTCACATTGCCTTAAATGAGTCTGCAATCCGTCGATATGAAGGTACAATGACCAGTGAAATTTTCATCAAAGAAGAAAAGTTCGAATTCTTTAAAGGTGATGGATTATGTATCTCCACGCCAACAGGATCAACTGGCTTGAATAAATCACTTGGGGGAGCTATTGTCCATCCACGTTTAGATACTATTCAATTGACGGAGATTGCTTCGATAAACAACCGTGTTTACCGGTCGTTGGCGAGCCCAATCCTGATTGCAAAAGATGAATGGATTGTTGTCAAACCGGTGAAAGATCACGATATGGGTGGTGTATTTTTATCACTCGATCATTTAACATATCAAATTTCTGATGTGGCACAAATTACATATAGGGTAGCGCCAGAACGGGTGCATTTCGCGCGCTATCGTCACATGCATTTCTGGGACCGTGTGGAGAATTCATTCATTGGGGTCAATGATGCACCAAGAAGAAGAAATTAAATCAACAATATTTATATTGGTAGGGAAAGGTCGTAATGAGTATGATGGTATTCGAATGGCAAGCTGAGGAGGCTTCTTTGACGCGAACCTTTTTGAAACATCATGGGGTTTCTAGAAGAATGTTGTCCCGGATTAAGTTTCATGGGGGACAAATATTAGTGAACGGCGTAGAACAAAATGTACGCCATCCGCTTCGTGTGGGGGATAAGGTGACTGTTATGTTACCGAGCGAAGGGAAGCAGGAGATTATTGAGGCGATTGATTTGCCAATTGATATTCTGTTTGAAGACGACCATTATATTGCGGTCAACAAACCAGCTGGCTATACATCGATTCCATCGCAGTATAATCCTCAAGGGTCTATGGCCAATATATTGAAGGCGTATTATCAAAAACAAAATTATGAAAACCAGGTTATTCATGTAGTGACACGTTTGGACCGGGATACGAGTGGGGTCATGTTGTTTGCTAAACATGCCTTTGCCCATGGCTTAATCGACCAGCAGATGCAGAAACAAGGCTTGGAAAAGACCTATATCGCAATTGCGAATCAGAGGGTAAAAGAAGTTGATCATGGCTTTATTGATGACCCTATTGACCGAAGTCCACGTTCAATTGTGGAACGTCGCGTACATGAATCGGGACAAGATGCCTTAACGGAATTTTGGCTAGACCAAGAGATTGGTGATGTCAAAGTGTATCGTGTTCAATTACATACAGGGCGTACGCACCAAATACGGGTGCATTTTGCTTTTCATGGGGCACCTCTAATTGGTGATGATTTGTATGGGGGGAGTTTAGCTTACCCCATACAACGTCAGGCTTTGCATTGCCAATCATTGAAGTTTCGCCATCATTTTACCGGAGAAATGATTGAAATTAAGGGGCCAGTGCCGGATGATATTTCGTCATGGTTACCTTTGTAGGCTATAATATAGAGGGAAGATAATAAAAGTGTAAGATTACAAAAAGATATAGAGGTGAGAATATGAGTCGTGATGAAGAAAAATATGATGTAAACATTCAAGAAGTAGATAATGATGAAGTGGAAATTTATGAGCTAAGTCATCCTACCGATGAAGAAATATATGCGAGTATTATTGAGGCGTTGCATAATAATGATCAAGAAGCATTTGAAGAGGAATTCTTCAAAAACCATACCTATGATCAAGCTCAAATATATTTAACTTTGGAACCAGCGGACCGTGTGAAGGTGCATCATTACCTGGATCCTAAGGAATTAGCAGAGGTTTATGACATTATCGATGAAGACGATCATGACCAAATTCTGACTTTCTTATACGATATGGAAGATCATTATGCTGCCGATGTCTTGTCTTATATGTATACCGATAATGCGGTAGATATTCTGAATGAATTGAAACCGGAAAAAATTAGAACATATATGCATTTGATGCCAAAAGCGGCAGCAGATGATATTAAAGTATTGATGCATTATGCGGATGAGACGGTTGGTTCCATTATGACCACGGAATTTGTGTCGATTACGACCAATCAAACCGTGAAATCGGCGATGACCATGTTACGGGCTAAGGCGGCTAACGCTGAAACAATCTACTATCTATATGTGGTAGATGAAGATAATCGTTTGGTCGGGGTACTATCCCTTCGTGACTTGATTGTGAATGATGGGAATGTCATGATCAACGAATTAATGTCTGATCGTGTGGTTTCGGTTGATGTAAATGAAGACCAAATTAATGTTGCCCGTACGATTCAAGACTACGACTTCCTAGCCGTGCCGGTTGTGGAAGAAACAGGTGAACTAATCGGGATTGTAACCGTTGATGATGTTATCGACGTTTTGGATGACGAAGCCATGCAAGATTACTCTGGTTTGGCCGGGGTAGATGTTGATGAACAATATACATCACCATGGGCTTCTGCCAAATCGCGGTTGCCATGGCTGATTATCCTATTGTTCTTGGGTATGGGTACGTCATCTTTAATTTCAAACTATGAAGGCATGATTTCTGAAGTAGCGACATTGTCATTATTTATTACCTTAATTACAGGTACTTCAGGGAATGCCGGGACTCAATCCTTGGCCGTTGCCGTGCGAAAATTAGCAACGCCGGATGATGAAAATTCGAATTTGGGCTCCATGATTTTACGTGAAATTCTAACGGGTTTAATTTCTGGTGGGGTCACTGGTTTTGTGGTAATGGTTGTCGTGGGTATTTGGCAACAAAACTTTATTCTGGGTGACGTGATTGGTATTTCTATGCTTGCGGCAATTACCGTGGCCAACCTAGCGGGTTCATTGATACCCATCTTAATGGATAAATTAGGGTTGGATCCAGCAGTTACCTCAGGGCCGTTCATTTCGACATTGTCCGATTTGACCTCGGTTCTGATATACTTCACGATTGCGTCGCAATTCCTACATTTATTGGCTTAATGACCTAGTCGGCAATCGCTATTTTTGCAATAGGATTTAACTGTAACAGTTGACAGAATTATTAGATTGCTTTAATATTCACTTATAGCTTTTTCATAAAGTAAAAGAGCAAAGTATATTGATAAATATAATTGTAAATAATGTCCACGTTGAGTAGATAAGTAGGTTGATTGGCTAGCGCAGAGAGTCCATGGTGGTGTAAATGGATGTAAGTCCGTCGATTGAAAATGGTCTAGGAGTGACAAGTGTAGAATGTGTCCACTTTAGCACTTGCGGTTGATAGTCGATAATCTATCTTCGTATGTTTGTACGAATGAGGTAGACATGTATTGTCTATGAAGTAAGGTGGTACCACGTTGTAGACGTCCTTATAATACAGAGATGTATTATAGGGGCGTTTTTTCTATAAGGAAAGCCAAAATGTGAGCGATATAGTTTTTTGAAAATGGAGGGAAAATGATATGCCAATTAAAGTAGTTCAAGATTTACCAGCATTGCAACGATTAACCCAAGAGAATATTTTTATCATGGATGAACGTCGTGCGACTATGCAGGACTTCCGTACCCTGGAAGTGGTAATCGTGAACTTGATGCCAACCAAAGAGGCAACAGAGGAGCAACTCCTTCGTCTTTTGAGTAATTCGCCACTTCAAGTAAATGTGACCTTTATTCATATGCAATCACACCATGCGGCACATATTTCGGAACACCATTTGAAAGAATTTTATCGCACCTTTGATGAAATTAAGGACCGTTATTTTGATGGCATGATCATCACAGGGGCACCAGTTGAAAAGATGCCATTTGAGCAAGTGAATTATTGGGATGAAATCGTATCAATTATGGAATGGTCTAATAAACATGTTTTCTCAACGTTACATATTTGTTGGGGTGCCCAAGCCGCACTGTACCACCATTATGGCATTGATAAGGAACCTTTAGACCGTAAATTGTTCGGTATCTACCAACAAGAATTACGAGACGAAAAGGTTTCACTGATTCGTGGTATGGATGAAGTTTTCTGGATGCCACATTCACGTCACACAACCGTGGCAACGGAAGCCTTTGAAAATTCATCTGAACTAGAAATTCTGGCCGGATCCAAAGAAACAGGTGTAGCTATTGCACAATCAGTGGATTCTCGTTTTGTCTTTATTTTTGGTCATGCTGAATACGATGCAGAAACCCTGGATAAAGAGTACAAACGTGACGTAGACCAAGGCTTGCCAATCGACATGCCCGTAAACTACTATCCAAATGATGACCCAAGTCAAACACCAAAACTAAAATGGCGTACAGCAGCCAACACCATCTATGCAAACTGGTTGAATTACTATGTGTATCAAGTGACACCATTCGTAATTGAACAAATTGATGGCTCATGGGAAGCTGGTCAAAACTAGTATTGACGGTCGTGCCATATATATTGAAATGATATTTTATCGGTTTTCTATAAGTGGTGGATGATAATTTATCCTACTCGCTGACATATGCTCAGGTCTTTTGATATTTATTTTTACGGTAACTGGGGTATACTAGGAACATACAAAATTTAATAGAGGTGTCATATGGAAATTAAAAGAGGCGACCAAGTCATTCATTTAGTAGGCCAACAATTAGCAGTTGGCGAACAACTACCGGATGTAAACTTAATCGATAAAGACAAAACAAGTGTAGCATTAGCAGATCGTATCAAAGGCTTAACAGTGATTAGTATTGTACCGGATATCAATACCCGTACATGTAACATCCAAACCAATCATTTTGCAGCACTTGCCAAAGAAAAAGATTATCCAATCTTAACAATCTCAACCAATAAACCGGAAGACATCGTCAACTGGTGTCATGCCAATGATGTGGACATGGTTTACCTATCTGATGTGAATCATGAATTTGCCGATGCATCAGGCTTATTGATGGCCGAAAATGGGAACCTAGCCCGTACCGTATTCTTGGTAGATGCAACAGGTAAGATTGAATACATGGAAATCGTAGCAGACATGCGCGAAGAACCAAACTATGACGCCGTAATTGCCTTGGCCGATAGCTTAAGCAAATAAGATAACCGCCCCGAGCTTGATGCAAAGTCAGCTTGGGGCTTTTTTATGAAAACGGGGGCTTTGCCTTTGCTGGCAAACTAGTGGTTGGTGAGTTGGAGTAGGCCAACTTGATGAAGTTTTCGCCTCACCAACTCCTGGTGGCCTTCTATTTGGCAGTAGCGCCCCTTTTTGTCAAAATAGTGAAAGTCCTATCTAACACAAGCCTTTCTGTTTAACGTACAAGGATTGAACATGGTATAGTTTAATTAACGAAAACTGATGAAATGAGTCATTTAAAGGAGAAGTTACATGAGTGAATATAAAGTGCCAGCAGTATGGACATGGGAAAATGAAGCAGAAGAAAGCAAGAATTTAGGGGGCAATCGCCCGACAGCGGGTAGCCGTTTCGAGCAAACGTTACCTGTTGGTGAAGCTGATTTACAGTTATATTCATTGGGTACACCAAATGGTATTAAGATTACGATTATGTTGGAAGAGTTGAAGGCTTTGGGCGTGTCTGAAGTTGACTACGACTTGTTCTTAATTAATATCGGTAAGGGCGATCAATTTGGTTCTGATTTTGTTAGAATCAATCCAAACGCGAAAATTCCAGCTTTGGTAGACAATAGCCAACAACCAGCCCTACGTATCTTCGAATCGGGCTCAATTTTACTTTATTTAGCAGAAAAATTCGGTCATTTAATTCCTAGTGATATTCAGGGCAGAACTGAAACCTTAAATTGGTTATTCTGGCAAATTGGTGCTGGTCCATACGTTGGTGGTGGTTTCGGTCATTTCTTCAGCTATGCACCAGAAAAATTGAAGTACCCAATTGATCGTTTTACTATGGAAACCAAACGCCAATTGGATTTGTTAGACCAAACTTTGGCAGACCGTGAGTTTATTGCAGGGGATACCTACACAATTGCAGATATCGCCATTTGGTCATGGTATGGCCGTTTAGTGCTAGGTGAATTATATAAAGATTCAGCTGAATTCTTAGATGCGGCTACGTACACAAATGTGATTGAATGGGCGAACCGTATCAATGAACGTCCAGCTGTTCAAAAAGGCCTTGCTGCTGAATATAAAGCGATTGATTAATGAATAAATAATCAAAGAAAAAATCCTGCGTGCTCATTTAAATGGGCAGTCAGGATTTTCTTTATTTGTCTGCTTGTGTCATCAAACTAAATGGTATATTCATTGGTGAAGCTGAAACTTTTTTGCATATCAACATGAATAATCCCTGCGTCAAGGTATTCTGGTGTATCCATGATTTCATAACCCATTGCTTCATAAAAGCCAGTTACTTGTGTTTGCGCGCCAAGAATAATTTGTGAATAATTTTCTAGGGCAGCTTTGGCCTCAACTTCAGCCATCAATTCATGACCAAGTCCTTGACCACGGTAGGCTTCAACGATGGCTACACGTTGTAGTTTCACGGTATTTGGTGTTAAAGCAAGCAAACGTGCAGTATAAACTGGTTTGTTATCTGCATCATAACCTACCATGTGTAGGCAGTCGGCTTCATACTTGTCGATTTCACGATCAAGACTAATACCTTGTTCTTTTACGAATACTTCTTTTCTAATCGATAGGGCGTCCCTATAGGGCTCCGAATTAATATCATTGGTCCAAACGGTTTTCATGCCATTTCTCCTTCAACGTTTAAAATGAATAAGTGCTAAAAATGATAATTTCATTATATCATAGACAATCTATTAGACGGGCATAGATCAAATTTTAAATTGGCCAGTGCATGTGGTATTATATAATGGCATATTTATTGATTACCGTGTGTTCCTTGTATGGATGACGCGGTGAAGATTTTGTACAATTAAACAAAAATTGTTTTTATATGAAAATTTTAAAGAAAAAGGATGAACTATATGAATTTAGCACAAGAAGTTGCCAAACGTCGTACGTTTGCAATTATCAGTCACCCGGATGCCGGGAAAACGACGATTACTGAACAATTATTATTATATTCTGGTGCCATTCGTCAAGCTGGTACAGTTAAAGGGAAAAAATCAGGCAAGTTTGCCAAATCTGACTGGATGGCTATTGAACAACAACGTGGTATCTCGGTTACTTCATCAGTAATGCAAGTAGATTACGATGGCTACCAAATTAACCTTGTGGATACACCAGGACATGAGGATTTCTCAGAAGATACCTACCGTACATTGATGGCTGTTGATGCAGCTGTAATGGTAATTGACTCTGGTAAAGGGATCGAGCCACAAACGAAGAAATTATTCCAAGTTTGTCGTATGCGTGGTATCCCGATTTTTACATTTATGAACAAATTAGACCGTGATGGTCGTGAACCAATGGAATTAGTGGCTGAGCTTGAAGAAGTTTTAGACATTGATGCATACGCTATGAACTGGCCAATGGGTATGGGGAAACAATTCCTAGGTTTATACGACTTCTACAACAAACGAGTTGAATTAACACATCCTGAAGAAAATGGCGACAATGACTTCCTACCTTTGAATGATGAAGGGGAAGTGGATGGCGAATATAAATTTAAGGAATCATCTATTTACACGGATACTTTAGAAAATGCCGAATTAATGCGTGAGGCTGGTAACCAATTTGACGAAGAACGAATTGCTGAAGGTGAATTAACACCCGTATTCTTTGGCTCTGCCTTAACTGGATTCGGTGTACAAACCTTCCTTGATGCTTTCGTCGATTTTGCGCCAGCACCATCTGAAATTGAAACAGTTGAAGAAGATCATCCAGTTGAACCAACGGATAAAGAATTATCAGGTTTTATCTTCAAAATCCAAGCCAACATGGACCCACGTCACCGTGACCGCATTGCCTTTGTACGTATCTGTTCAGGTACTTTTGAAGAAGGTATGGATGTAAAAGTTACACGTACCGATAAGAAAATCAAATTGAACAATACAACTCGGTTTATGGCGGATACCCGTGAGAATGTCAAAGAAGCTGTAGCAGGGGATATTATTGGCCTTTATGATACAGGGAATTTCCAAATTGGGGATACGATTTATACTGGTAAAGATGCGGTTGAATTTCCACCTCTTCCTCAATTTACGCCAGAATTATTCATGAAAGTTTCACCGAAAAACGTCATGAAACAAAAATCATTCCATAAAGGGATGCAACAATTGGTACAAGAAGGTGCAATCCAACTTTACCGTACATGGCATTCAGAAGAATATATCATTGGTGCCGTTGGTCAACTTCAATTCGAAGTTTTCCAATACCGCTTACTAAATGAATATAATTCAGAAGTAGAAATGTCTAGCATGGGGAATAAAATTGCTCGTTGGATTAGTGAAGAAGAGTTGGATCCGAAGATGTCATCAAGTCGTAACTTGTTATGTCGTGACATCCACGGTAAACCAGTCTTCCTATTCGAAAATAATTTTGCTGTAAACTGGTTCCAAGGCAAATACCCAGACGTACACCTAGAAGCATTATTATAATAGAGTGTGACAAAAGTGGTTCAGCTTTGAAACGTTGGAAGAAAATGAACATCAAGCCCGTACTATGGGTTTGATGGATTTTTCTGAAACGCAGTTCAAAGCTCACTTTTGGAGCAGGTTTTAATAGAGTGTGACAAAAACCGTTTAGCGCACAACCAGTGGAAGATTAGTGCAAGTGATGACCATAGTCATCGCAAGCAAATCTGAAGTGGGCAGGGCGCTGGTTTTTGGAGCACATTTTAATAGAGTGTGACATGAGGCTTTTAGCCCACAACAGTTGGAAGAAAATAAAAAGCAGTCAAGAAGTAGTTTAGCGCTTCTTGGCTGCTTTTTTGGGTGATATAGATTGCTAGGGGTTACGGCATAAGTCGCTATTTCATAGGATATTGCAAACCCGTTTTGAATAGAGCACACGCTGTAATTATCTTGTTTTTCAATAAAGAAAAAGCGGCTAGAACAATTGTCCCAGCCACTTTTACTGTATGGTGAACGATATTATTCCTGAATAATGCGTGATTCAGCACAAAAACGAGAAATTGTATCGAATAAAATTTCATTCGATACATAAATGATGATTCATACTGAATGACGGCTCATTCAGTACAAGGCATAAAATCTATCTCGAATGTGGTTCTATTCAATAAAATAATTTCATTTCTTATACAATAGCTATTTATTCGAGAGAAAAACCAAAAAATTCTCGAATGACAGTTTCATTCGAGAATCGCAGTTTTCTGAGCAAGTACGGGACATGGCTTCTTCGCTAATGGTTCCGTATTTTTGTCCCAGCCACTTCACTGTTTAAATCACTATGCTTCTGTATTGTCAGCAGGCTCGCTGTCTTCTTTTTTATCGTTGTTGTCTTCAACCAAAGCTAATGGGTCTACGACAATTTCGTCTTCACTGTTTACGGTGAAGTAAATATCATGGATATCACGATTTTTTAAGAAGGTATCAGCTACTTGGTCTTCGATTTGGGCTTGGATGACACGTCTTAATGGGCGCGCACCAAGTTTAGGATCGTAGCCTAACTCAACCAATCGTTCTTTTACTTTGTCATCAACAATGACATGAATTTCTTGCGTTTCCAATAATGCGTTCATATTATCCAACATTAGGTCAACAATCACGATTAATTCTTCCTTAGTTAATGGTTGGAATTCGATGATGGCATCGAAACGGTTTAAGAATTCAGGTTTGAAGAAATCACCAATCTTGTTTAGGATATTTTGTTTCTTACCTTGTGTACTTGCACCGAAACCAACGCTTGCTTCAACACCATCTGTACCAGCGTTTGAAGTCATGATAATCAATGTATCCTTAAATGAAACAGTACGTCCTTGCGCATCTGTTAAACGACCATCTTCCATAATTTGTAGGAAGATATTTAATACGTCTGGATGTGCTTTTTCAACTTCATCTAGCAAGATGATTGAATATGGTTGACGACGAACTTGTTCTGTTAATTGGCCAGCTTCATCGTAACCAACGTATCCTGGAGGTGAACCGATTAATTTAGAAACGGCATGTTTTTCCATGTACTCAGACATATCGAAGCGTACTAGGGCATCCTTGCGACCGAATAATTGAATGGCTAATTGACGAGCCAATTCTGTTTTACCAACCCCTGTAGGACCAACAAACATGAATGAACCAATAGGGCGATCTTGACGGCCTAAACCAACACGGTTACGGCGGATGGCTTTGGCGATTTGTTCCACGGCTTCATCTTGACCAATAACATGTGCTTTCAAGTTGTCATCAAGATTAATCAATTGGTTTTGTTCTGATTCTTGTAGGTCAGAAACTGGAATACCTGTTTTGGTTTCAATGATTTGTTGGATATCAGCTAGTGTAACTGAAGGTGTCTTTTCAACAACTGTTTCTTCGCTGTCATACATTTCTTGATATTTATTTAATTGGTCACGGTAGTAGGCAGCTTTTTCATAATCTTCTGCTTCCGTTGCCATTTCTTTTAGTTTGGTTAACTCATTAATTTGACCTTTTAAAGATTCCTTGTCTAAGAATGGAATCGTCAAGTTCTTCTTAGAACCTGATTCATCGAGCAAGTCGATTGCCTTATCAGGTAATTGGCGGTCGGTGATATAACGGTCTGAAAGCTTAACTGTAGCCTCGATTGCTTCGTCTGTATATTTTACGTTATGGAAGCTTTCGTATTTTTCTTGAATACCCTTAATAATTGCTAAGGTTTCTTCAACTGATGGTTCAGCGACCATGACTTGTTGCATACGACGAGCTAAGGCACCGTCTTTTTCGATTTTACGGAATTCGTTTAGGGTGGTTGCCCCAACTAATTGTAATTCGCCTCGGGCTAGGGCTGGTTTTAAAATGTTACCAGCGTCTAGAGAGCCGCCTTCAGTTGAACCGGCCCCAACGATTTCATGAATTTCGTCGATAAACAAAATGATATTCTTGTTCTCGCGAACTTCTTTCATCAATTGTTGCATTTTTTCTTCGAACTGACCACGAATACCAGTACCTTGAACCAAGGAAGCAACATCTAATTGGATGACTTCTTTATTGCGTAATTTTTCAGGCACAGATTTTTCAACAATCTTTTGTGCGAGACCTTCTACTACGGCTGTTTTACCAACACCTGGTTCACCAATTAATACAGGATTGTTTTTTGTACGACGATTCAAAATTTCAATGACACGTTTAATTTCGTCGTCACGACCGATAATAGGGTCGATTAAACCTTCACGTGCTTGGTCAGTTAAATTGGTACCATAGTTACCTAGAATGGTGTTATCGTTATTATTACCACCATTACCAGCTTGGGCACGTGGGCCAGCTTGTTGGTTAAAATTATTCATTTGTTGTTGTTGCATTTGACGGATTAGGTCGCTAAAAGATGAACCGCCAAATGGATCGTTGTTACTGTTGTTATAATCCATATTTTTCTCACCATTACCTTGTGCTAATTCTGCGTAACAGTTTTGACATATATTGACAGCTTGGCGTTTACCATTCACATTTGCGTACAAATGAATGACAGCTTCGCGTTCGCCGCAGTTTTGACATAGCATATGAACACTCCTTTTCTAAATAGGATGGATGAAATGTAGATACTTCATTAAACTATCTTACCATCCCCTTATTATACTCTGACCAATCTTGACTTTCAACCTATTTGCTTCTAAAGTTAAAATTTTTCTCAAAATAGGAAAATTCTTGTTAATTGCCAAGTTTTTTGGTAAATTATTAATGAAAGAGTTTTCTTTTTATGGTATAGTCTAGTTTGTGATATTGCTCTTTCCAATTGGACTTGCTATAATGGCTCTTACTATTGTTAGAGGTAGAAAAAAACATTTAAAAGGAGATTTTTGATTATGCAAAAACAAGAATTTAACATTACAGCTGAAACAGGTATCCACGCACGTCCTGCTACTTTATTAGTACAAGCAGCAAGCAAATTCAACTCAGATATTAACTTAGAATACAAAGGTAAATCTGTAAACTTGAAATCAATCATGGGTGTAATGTCTTTAGGTGTTGGTCAAGGTTCTGACGTTGTAATCACAGCTGAAGGTGACGACGAAGCAGAAGCAATCGCTTCAATCGCTGAAACTATGAAAAACGAAGGGTTATCAGAATAATATGACAAAACTAACAGGAATCGCGGCTAGTGATGGTATTGCCATCGCTAAAGCGTTCTTAGTTGAAGAACCTGACTTAAGTTTTGAAATTTCAAAATCTGATGATTCACAACAAGAAAAAGAACGCTTAGCAACCGCTATAGCAGACTCAAAAGTAGAAATCGAAAGAATTAAAGACGTAGCTTCTAAGTCATTATCTGCTGAAGAAGCGCAAGTTTTTGATGCTCATTTGATGGTACTTGAAGATCCAGAATTGAGAACAGCTTATGAACAAAAAATTGATGATGAAGGCTTAAATGCTCAATCAGCAGTTCGTCAAACAGCTGATTTCTATATCGATATCTTCAAAGGTATGGAAGATAACCCATATATGCAAGAACGTGCAGCTGACATCAAAGATGTTACTGACCGTTTAGTAGCGCATTTATTAGGTGTTCGTATTCCTGACTTATCAACAATCGATGAAGAAGTTGTTGTGGTAGCGTATGATTTAACACCAAGTGATACAGCTCAATTAAACCGTACTTATGTGAAAGGTTTTGCAACTGATATCGGTGGTCGTACATCTCACTCTGCAATTATGTCTCGTTCATTAGAAATTGCTGCAGTTGTAGGTTCTGGCTCTGCATCTAAAGAAATCAAAGACGGTGACATGGTTATCGTTGATGGTTTAAATGGTGAAGTAATCATTAACCCTGATGACGCAACAATTGCTGAATACAAAGCTACTTTAGACGCATTCTTAGCGCGTAAAGCTGAATGGGAAAAATTGAAAGATGCTGAAACTTTATCTAAAGATGGTAAAAAATTCGAATTAGCAGCGAACATTGGTACACCTAAAGATTTAACTGGTGTTCATGACAATGGTGCTGAAGCCATCGGACTTTATCGTACAGAATTCTTATACATGGATTCTGATGAAATGCCAACAGAAGATGAACAATTTGAATCTTACAAAGTAGTTCTTGAGAGCATGGAAGGTCATCCAGTTGTTGTCCGTACTATGGACATCGGTGGAGACAAACACTTACCATACTTAGAATTACCTGAAGAAATGAACCCATTCTTAGGTTACCGTGCGATCCGTATTGGATTAAACCAACCTGAATTATTACGCGTTCAATTGCGTGCGTTATTACGTGCTTCTGTATATGGTACTTTACGTATCATGTTCCCAATGATCTCTAACTTGCCTGAATTCAGAGCTGCGAAAGCAATCTTTGAAGAAGAAAAAGCGAAGTTAGTTTCTGAAGGTGTAGAAGTTGCGGATAACATTCAAGTAGGTATCATGATTGAGATTCCAGCGGCAGCTGTATTAGCAGATCAATTTGCTAAGGAAGTTGACTTCTTCTCTATCGGTACTAACGACTTGATCCAATATACAATGGCGGCTGACCGTATGAACGAACACGTTTCATACTTATACCAACCATTCAACCCATCTGTATTACGTTTGATCAAGAACGTTATTGACGCAAGTCATAAAGAAGGTAAATGGACTGGTATGTGTGGTGAAGTTGCTGGGGAACCAATGGCAGCACCATTATTAGTAGGTATGGGTCTTGATGAATTCTCAATGTCTGCATCATCTGTACTTAAAATCCGTTCATTAATTTCTAAACTTGATTCAGAAAAAATGGCTACATTAGCTGATAAAGTTGTGAACGAAGCAACTACATCTGACGAAGCAGAAGAAATGATCCGTGAAGCTGTTCCAGAATTAGCTGAACTATAATCATTTCCCTAAATAAACATTTGAAAGAGCTTGAGCCTTAAATGACTCAAGCTCTTTTTTGCGTGTAAATGACGCAATGTCACCATAGACAAGATTCTTTAGAAAATAATAATGACAGAAAGCATTCATTGTAATAACGATTTTGATCAATACACCTGTATAAACAGCGAAATAATATATTATTATGACGCAAATTATAGTGTTAAATATTGTTCATATTTACAAAATGTAAGCGCTTAATGTTATAATCGAGGTGTACAAAATTTATAAGGAGTGATTTTTCGTGAGAGGTTGGCAATTTACTGCGACACACGCACCATTACAAATGGTTGAAAAAGAGGATCCGAAAGCACAAGAAGGTTATGTTTTAATCAAAACCGGTGCTGTTGGCATCCGTCATTCAGATGTTGGTGCTCTTGAGAGTGAAGAATGGATGAGCATTATGAATGTGCCTATTATCATGGGTCACGAAAATGCGGGGACGATTATTGAAGTTGGCCCAGGAGTAGTTGATTTTAAAGTAGGCGACCGTGTGGCAATTTGTCCGACTGGTCCTTCCGGTATGGCACCGGGATATGCATATGATGGTGGCTTTGGTACACGTATCCATGCACCTGCATCTGACTTAGTACATGTACCTGACGAATTATCAATCAAAGAAGCAGCATCTGCAACAGATGCTGGTATGACCTCTTATCACGCATTGTTTACTGCAGGACAAGCAAAACCAGGTATGAAAATTGCCTTAATCGGTATCTGAGGATTAGGTCAATTTGCTTTACAAGCAGCCAAAGCAGAAGGCATCGAAGATATTTATGCGGTAGATACATCTGATAAAGCGCAAGCCTTAGCGCGTGAAATTGGGGCCAAAGATGTGGTATCAAATATTACTGAATTGGCGGAAGTAGGATTAGATTTAGCCGTGGATTTTGCAGGTTTTGATATTACTACACCAGAGGCTTTAAAAACTGTTCGTCCTGGTGGTACGGTAGTCTTGGTTGGTATGGGTAAACTATATACAACGATAGATGTTACCGATTTTATCACCAAAAACAAAAAATTATTATCTTCAGTAGGTGGCGATAAAGAAGATATCGCTGCCATCTATGAATGAATGAAAGATGGTCGTTTGACACCTAAGTTACATGAAACAACATTTGAAAATATCCCTGAAGCTATTAAGGAATTAGAAGACGGGAAAGTTCAAGGACGTCTTGTGGCAATCTATCCTGACGAAGCTTAGTCAAAAAAATATGTACAAGAGGATGAGACAAAAGTCCTCTAAAAAGGCATACACAATTCTTAATAAGAGTTGTGTACGCCTTTAACTTTGAAAAAAATCTTATAAATTTTGATTGAAATATATCATTGGAACAGGTTAAAGGACTAAAAGTGTAGTTCCTTAGCCGTGAAAGAGAATGAAATCGAGACCTTGGCTCGATTTCAAATTGAATGACCTTGGCTTTCAATGGTTCCACGGCTCACAAGGAACGTACACTGTAAGGTCGAAAAATCTTTGATTTTAATTTTTTCTCCCAGCCTCTTTTTGTTGTTTTAGGTAAAAATATAATCCTATTTTTCATGGATAGAAAAAGTATTAGGGAGATAAGCCTTACATTTTGGATAAAAATACTTGAATAATTTATGAAAAATTTTAGCCATTTGAATACTAGTCTCCTCCCATAATGTGTTAGGATAGGTATAATAAGAAACAGTAGCATTTAGGGAGTGTTCAGATGAATATAGCAATCTTTACCGATACCTACTTCCCACAAGTGAGTGGTGTCGCTACCTCAATCCAAACATTAAAAGAGACCTTTGAAGAGAATGGGCATAATGTCTATATCTTTACCACCTCGGATCCAAAAGTAACCGGTGTGGAACATAATGTATTTCGCTATGAATCTGTGCTTTATCTTTTTCAAAGATAGACGGGTAGCGGTGCCTTTTTTTGGTGCCATTTACCGAAAATGTCGAGAGCTTAAAATCGATGTCGTGCATACCCAAACCGAATTTTCGATGGGTTTAATGGGGGTTAGTGTATCGAAATATATGCGCATTCCTTTAATCCATACCTACCATACATGGTATGAAAAATATCTGCATTATTTATTGAACGGTAAATTGATATCACGTAAGACGGTGGTGCAACTATCCAAAATTTTCTGCGACCAAGCAGATTTGGTCATCTCACCAAGTAAACAAATGAAGGAAGTTTTGGTGGATTATCAAATTAGAAAACCCATCACGTTCTAGCAACGGGGGTTAAGGTACCGAAAAAAATAGACAGTGACACCTTGGCTTCTGTCCGAGAAAGATGGGGTATTCATTCAGATGAGTATTTACTCTTATCCATCAACCGGATTGCGGAAGAGAAGAATTTAATCGCCATTATCAAACAATTACCAAGCGTTTTAACGCACATTCCCAACGTCAAATTGATGTTGGCAGGCGATGGTCCTCAACTTGAGGAACTGAAAGAAATAACTGCGGAACTTGGCTTAGAAGATAAAATCATTTTTCCAGGATTTGTCGATCATGACCATGTGAATGAATTCTACCAAGCAGCCGACGTATACGTGAATTTATCGACGTCTGAAACTCAGGGCCTGACATTTATTGAGGCTATCACCAATCATTTGCCTGTGATTGCAATGAAGACACCATATTTGGCTTCACTGGAAGAAACAGCACCATTTGGGCATTTGCTAGATGAAGTGGCTGATTTTCCACAGGCTGTCGTAAAAGTGCATCAAGAGAAAGACATCTATGATAAGCGTTTAGATGAATTGATCTATGAAGTATCAGCTGATGCCTTTTATGAAGATTTGTACCACATTTACGAATTTATGATTGAAGAAAAGACAGAAAATAAACGTAGTTTCTTGAGTAGGAGCATGCATTTATCAACAACATTTGATGAATTGTATAAACCTTTGAAATGGCCAAAGAAATATCTTTCGGCTTTAAACATTCGTCGAAAAGGAGACGAATAGGGAAATCTGTTTCTAGAACCCCTATAAATTAGGTAAATCACGGTTTTTTATGAAAATTAATTGCATTCTTATCCAATTTTGGGTTTTTTATTCATGCAAAGAGTGTTAAAATGACAAAGATAAGAAGGCGAAAGGAGATTATTATGCAATCATCTCGATTAGAAGCAATCATTACGCGTTTGAAAGCCATGCTTTCAGATGACTCAGAAATCGAAGTACGTCGTTTTGAAAAAGAGGGCGTTGAAAAATGTATCGTTCGATACAATAAAGAATCTGAAAGTTTTGAATTAGAAGACTTAACGATCAATGAAACTTTCCAATTTGACGACATCGACTTAGTCGCAATGGAAATTTACGAATTAATCCAATAATAAATTTTATTTATTTAGGAAATAAGATAAGTTCAGGTAAGTATACTTATCGTACACCAATATGGCAGACATTCTGTGTCGTATAGAGGGTCGTGGCATCACGACCCTTTTTTATTTTACAGATTTCACAAGAAAAGGGAGTTTAAGATGTCAGATTCAATGAATTTAGAAGCAATTATTGCTTTTTTCAAGTCTCAAGCAGACGACATACAAATCATCAATGGCGAACGGGCAGCAGGAATTGAGGTTGGCCAAATCACCTTTGATTCACGCGAGGTAGTGCCAGGGACTCTTTTTGTCTGCAAAGGTCTAGCCTTTAAAGAAGCGTATTTAGTGGATGCAATTGAAAAAGGTGCGGTTGCCTATGTATCTGAGCAAACTTTTCAAGTAGATGTGCCAGGTATTGTTGTTAGTAATATTCGCCAAGCAATGCCTATTTTGGCCAATGAATTCTACCAAGCACCTTGGCAAACCGTATCTATTTCAGGGATTACTGGTACCAAAGGCAAAACAACAACTGCTGGTTTTGTAAATCAAATTTTGAGCCAAGATAGCCATGAAAAGAATGCAGCACAACCTGGTTTTATCTCTTCTACGTTCAATTACGATGGTGTGACCAAAGAGGTATCTTCGTTAACTACACCTGAAGCTATGGACCTGTACCGCATGCTGGCAACTATGCGTGACCATAAGGTGACTCGTGCAACGATGGAAGTTTCTAGTCAGGCGCTCAAATATAACCGAGTTGATGGTGTCGGCATGGATATCGTGGCTTTCTTAAATATTTCACCGGATCATATTTCACCTGTAGAGCATCCGACTTTTGAGGATTACTTCCACAGTAAATTACGTATTTTTGAACATGGTCGTGTTGCCGTATTAAACGAAGACACTGACCACTTCGATGAAATACTAGCAGCTGCACAAGCAGCAACGAATATCGAAAAAATTGTGACTGTTAGCCGTAAAAATCCGGGTGCAGATTATTTTGCCAACCAATTAACTTTCAATGATAGTCAACAAAACTTCATCGTGCACAACGCTGGTGAAGCAATACCAATGAATTTGAATGTTCTAGGTCATTTTAATGTCAACAACGCTTTAGTAGCTGCAGCAATTGCCCGTGAAAATAACATTGCCTGGTCAACGATACAAACAGCCTTGGCGCAAGCAACCAGCGAAGGTCGTATGGATGTGTATAAAACAAGTGACGGCCACATCACCTTTGTCATAGATTTTGCCCACAATAAAATTTCTTTCGAAGAGCTATTTTCTTCAGTGAAGGAAATGGCCCCCGACAATGATATTCGAATTGTCTTTGGGTCAGCAGGAGGAAAAGCCGAAAACCGTCGACCTGATATGGGACATGTTGCGGGATTGAATACAGATGAAATTTATCTTACTAGTGATGATCCTAACTTTGAAGATCCCTACAAGATTATGGATGAAATCGAGGCAGGTATTCGCGAAGTAAATCCCGATGCGAATGTTCGTCGTCAAATGGACCGTACGGGTGCCATATACACAGCCTACCAGGATACGATGGCTACAGGTAAGGCTACAACGATTATTGTGGCAGGTAAAGGGTCAGAAGCAACGATTAAAATTAAGGGACGAAACGAAGTCTATGTGCCAGATTATGAGTACGTGCAACAATTAATTGCTTTTTATGAATTTACAGATAAAATGGATATTATTAAAAAGAAATGAGAAAATCTCGAAAGTTAGGTAAGTAAACAAAAAAGAATAATCAGAAGAGGTGACGAACTTGAAAGAAATAAAGGTTGGATTATTAGGCTTAGGAACAGTTGGTGGCGGTGTGGCAAAAATTATGCACGACCATGCCCAAAAAATGTCGGATACAGAAGGCATTTCTTACAAAGTAGCGAAGATTTTTGTGCGCGATATTGAAAAATCTCGTGCGAAACATCCAGGATTACCGGAAGAAATCACCTTAACGACAGATTTTAACGATGTCATCAATGACCCAGAAATCGATATCGTCGTAGAAGTATTGGGTGGCACTAGCTTTGCTGCGGATTGCATTGAAGCAGCCTTGCGTGCAGGTAAACACATTGTTACTGCTAACAAAGACTTAATTGCTATCGAACGTGGTCAAAAATTAATTCAATATGCAGCCGATAATCAATTAGACTTCCTTTATGAAGCAGCTGTTGCTGGCGGGATTCCAATCTTGAATAGTTTACGTACGTCATTAGCGTCTGATAAATTATCGTCTGTTTCAGGAATTGTCAATGGGACAACGAATTACATTTTGACCAAAATGTATGAACAAGAACGTAATTTTGATGAAGTATTAGCTGAGGCCCAAGCTTTAGGTTTAGCCGAAGCGGATCCATCTGGAGATGTGGATGGTTTTGATGCAGCGCGTAAAATGGTTATCTTAACTAAAATGGCCTTCGGTGTATCAGTCGACTTAGACAAGATTCCTGTGAAGGGTATTCGTCACGTCAAATCACGTGATATTCAGGTCGCTGACCAATTAGGTTATGTGATTAAATTAATTGGTACTGCATCATTTAAAAAAGGTACAGTATATGCGTCAGTTGCCCCAACTTTAGTACCGAAGACACATCCATTATCAACGGTTCGTAACGAAATGAATGCAGTCTTTACGTCTGGTGCGGCAACTGGTGAAATGATGTTCTATGGTCCAGGTGCTGGTGAATTACCAACTGGGGCTATGGTTGTTTCAGATATTATGGCGATTGGTCAACATATTGAAACGCAAACAACTGGTCATGCCTTTGCGAATTACAGCCAAGAGGCAACATGGCGTGAAGCAGAAAATATTGAATCAGTTGGCTTCTTCCATTTTGTGACGGAAGACAAACAAGGTCAATTCTTGAAATTAGTCAAAATTTTTGATGACGCTAAAGTAAGTTTAGACAAAGTCTTCCAAGAACCAAAACACGAAGCCCATAATGCGGAAATCGTTGTGGTAACGCATGAAATGTCTCAAGCACAATTAGCTCAAATTCAAAGTGCAGCCCAAAATAGTGATGAATTATCATTGGTATCTTACTATGCTGTCATGGCAGATGCAAAGTAGGTGGGTACGATGACAAATACAAACATACGAATTAAAGTGCCAGCTACCTCAGCCAATATGGGTCCAGGTTTTGACTCAGTAGGTGTTGCGCTTGGTTTATATCTAACACTTGAAATTGTGGGACCAGCAACATCTTGGCGGATTGACCATGAACTTGGGGAAGACATTCCTCACGATGAGCGCAATATGGTGATTGAAACCATTCAACGTTTTGCACCGGATGTAACCCCGCATCATTTAGTGATGACTAGTGATATCCCCACTGCTCGTGGTCTAGGCTCATCATCATCTGCTGTTGTTGCTGGTATTGCCATTGCAGAAATTTTATCTGGGCAAAAATGGGATACTGCGACTAAAATCAATATGGCGAATGAACTAGAGGGTCACCCAGATAATATCGCCCCAGCAATTGCAGGGGGGCTAGTGGTTTCGGTGGCTATGGACGAAAGCCATGTATTGTGGACTAAGGCGATCCTAGATGATGTCCATTTTATTGCAGTCGTGCCTCACCGGGAATTATTGACGAAGGCAGCGCGTGCCGTTTTACCTAAAGAATTAAGCTTTACAGATGCAGTTCGTGCCAATGGGATTGGCAACGTGTTTGTGAGCAAGTTATTCGAGGGCGATTTGGCAGCTGTCGGCACCTTAATGGAAATGGATCAGTTGCATGAGCCATTTCGTGCAAGTTTGGTCCCAGAGTTAAATCAGGTGCGTCAAGCCTTGAAAGAGGTAGAAGGCGTATATGGCACTTATTTGTCGGGTGCAGGCCCAACTGTAATGACTTTAGTGCAAGCACATCATGTAGATACGATTTTACATGTGTTAGAGGCTTTAGGCCTTGATGCCAGTGTAATTCCTCTTGACTTTGCGTCAGATGGGGTTATAGTAGAGGGTATGTAATTTTAGACGATTGATAATGTTACGAGCATATCAGCCCGATATGTTCGTAGCATTTTTTGTTGATTAGGATGATGGTTGAGGTCATTAGGACAAGCTTGCTAGCTAGCCCGTATTGTGAATGTGACGGGGTCTTGTGGTATACTTAATCATGATAAAACATGGGAGGCCGTCATGAGAAAAGACTTTTTTACACCGACATGGATGATTGAACGTATCTATCAATTAACCCCTGAACAATTAAAGAAACATAATATTAAGGGTGTCATTACTGACCTTGATAATACCTTGATTGCTTGGAATAATCCTGATGGAACACCGGAGTTAAGAGCTTGGTTATCCACGATGAAAGAAGCAGGTATCCCTGTCGTCATCCTTTCAAATAACAACCAAAAACGTGTGGCACGGGTTGCCAATCAGCTAGGGGTCTTATACACAGCTGATGCGAAGAAACCTTCACGACGGGGCTATAAACGCGCCCTGGATAAACTGGGTGTTCAACCAGATGAGGTAGTCATTGTCGGTGATCAACTGATGACGGATGTTTTCGGTGGTAATCGCTTTGGTATCCGTAGTATCCTTGTCATGCCTTTGGTCGAAACAGATATGGTTTGGACCTTACTCAATCGACGACTTGAAAAAATAATATTTAAAAAAATGCAAAATGCACATCCAGAATTGAAGTGGAGGAACAATATTGTCTAACGAAGAGAACTTATATTGCGTGGGTTGTGGTGCCTTAGTCCAAACAGAATTTCCTGATAAACGAGGCTATACACCTAAATCCGCATACGAAAAAGGCGTTGAATCAGGGCTACTATACTGTCAACGTTGTTTTAAATTGCGCCATTATAACACCCTAGAAAAAGTATCTACATCAGCTGACGAATTCTTAGCAATCTTAAATACCTTAGGGGATAAAGATGCTTTGATTGTCAACGTGATTGATATCTTTGATGTTGCGGGTTCATTGATTAATGGTTTAAACCGTTTCGTCGGCAACAATCAAATCTTGATGGTAGCCAACAAAATGGATGCTATTCCTAAGGCTGTTAAACACAACCGTATCGAAAATTGGTTGCGTAAATACTTGAAAGAAAACGGTATTCATGTGGATGAGGTGATGCTTGCCTCAGCCAAGAAACGTGAGAACATTGATGCTTTGCTAGCCAAAATAGATGAAATGCGCCAAGGCCGCGATGTCTATGTCATTGGTATGGCCAATGTTGGGAAATCATCGATTATCAACCGTATCTTACAAGCAACAGGTATCCAAGCTGACGTGATTACTACAAGTCAGTTCCCAGGAACGACGCTTGATTTAATTGAAATTCCATTCGATGATGCTGCAGGTAATACAGCGAACTTGATTGATACACCAGGTATCATGAACGATGGTCAAATGACTTCATTATTGAAGGGCAAAGAGTTGGTGGAAGTATTACCTAGTAAAGAAATCCGTCCTATGACCTTCCAATTGAACCCGGAACAAACCTTGTTCTTTGGTGGTTTAGCGCGTTTAGATTTTATTGATGGCGAACGCACATCATTTACTGTTTACATGTCCAACCAAGTGAAGATTCACCGTCGTAAATTAGAGGGGTCGGATGAGTTTTATCAAGAACATTTAGGTGGTATTTTACAACCGCCTTATGCAGAAAATGTTGGCGATTTTCCACCATTAGTCCGCAAAGAACTTTCGATTAAAGAGCCTTCTGATGTCGTATTTCCAGGTTTGGGTTGGGTTACCGTGAACACACCAGTTCGCCTAGCAGCATATGTACCGAAGGGTATTGATATTTTTACCAGAGAAAAATTAATCTAATTTTTTGAGAGACATGAAAGTGAAAGGAGTTTATTCAACTTGAATAACAAACAAAAGAAATTTCTACGCAAAGAAGCGCATCATTTAAATCCTGTTGCCAATATTGGTAAGAACGGTTTATCTGAAGAATTTATGGTGCAAATTGATGAATTACTCGAAAAACGTGAATTGATCAAAGTGCATTTACTACAAAATACGGACGAAGAAACTGATGAAGCAGCAGTAGCAATCGCTGAAGCTGTTGACGCATTTGTGGTGCAAACAATTGGTCGCGTTATTACCCTATACCGTCAGTCTTCTGAAGCGAAGAATCAAAAAGTTTCAACTGAAGTAAGAGCATTAGCGTAACGGTAGGAGGCATTTTGTGGGAAAAGTACAGTTTTTAAACCAAGAACATGTATTCTTGGTCAATGACCCAGAAACACAACTTGCTTTTGCCGACCATCCGCATCAACGGATAGGTATTCTAGGAGGCACTTTTAATCCGATACATAATGGACATCTGTTAATGGCTGAGCAAGTCTTTGATAAATTGAAATTAGATGAAATTTGGTTAATGCCGAATAAAAAACCACCACATGCACATACGAAGGATACAATCGATGATGCCTACCGCGTAGACATGATTGAATTGGCTATTGCAGACAACCCACATTTCAGACTAGAAGATATTGAACTCCAACGTGAGGGGAAATCTTATACGGTAGAGACAATGGAGATTTTGAAGGCTTTGTATCCCAATAATGAATTTTACTTTATCATTGGGGCAGATATGATTGAGAATCTACCTCAATGGCACCGCATTGATGAACTGATTAAATTGGTTCACTTTGTTGGCGTCGGTCGAGAAGGTTATAAAGCCGAATCAGATTATCCGCTTATTTTTGTAGATGCTGAAGGGATGACCGCCTCATCAACTGCCATTCGAAAGGCAATTGCAAATGGCGATTCTATCCGCTATCTCGTACCGCAAGCAGTCAATGATTACATCAAGGAGAAGGGACTTTATTTACAGCATGAAAGCTAAGGAATTCAATCCAAATTTAATTCACATTACACGTGATGAACTATTAAAACAATTGCAAGCACGATTGGCAGACAAACGCTTTAAGCATGTATTGCGTGTTGAAGAGACCGCTGTGAAAATGGCGAAAAATCTGCCAGGTGCAGACGTGGAAAAAGCTAGTATTGCTGCTTTATTACACGATTTTGCCAAAGAAGATAGTGTGAAACATCTCAGCTTGTTTAAAGATTATCCAGGCTACGATCATCGCTGGGTCGACTATGGCTCTGCAATTTGGCACGGCCCCTTAGCAGCCATGATTGCCAACCGTGATTTTGGTGTAACTGATGAGGATATTCTCAAAGCCGTTTGGAACCATACAATCGGTGGTTATGATATGACCCTAGATCAAAAAATCTTATTCGTGGCAGATTATATTGAACCTGGACGTAACTTTAAGGGTGTAGAGAAAGCACGCGAATTAGCCAAAAATAACTTAGACGATGCGGTGGATTACAAGATGAAACAATCAATCATCCATTTAGTAGATAGTGGACGCATCGTTTACCCAGAAACAATCAATATTTATAACGATTGGACAGCCAAACGAAATAAATAATTGATAGGATATAGTCGGGGGCAGGCGACTGACTTATTTTAAAAAATAGGTTACAAAAATGTGCCCATCCTAACTTATCTACATGAATAGGTGACTGAATGAGGCAGCGTGTGACTTATTTGATTGAATAAATCACTAAAAGCCTTGCGAAGTAACTTATTTCAGTAAATAAGTTACAAAAACGCTTAAAATATGACTTATTTGAACCAAATAAGTTAAACCAGTGACAAAATTGTTAGCCAGAAAAGCTGGCATTTAAACCATTTGAACAACATTTCATTCTGAAATAAAAGGAGCACATATGACGAAGAAAAGTGAAGTATTATTAGAAGCAATTGTAAGAGGAGCAGACGACCGTTTAGCACAAGATATCGTGGCATTGGATGTTGCAAACGTTACACCGGTAGCTGACTACTTTGTAATGATGAGTGGACGTAATGACCGCCAAGTGAAAGCTATCGTTGATGCAGTGGAAGACGCAATTGAAGAAGCAGGCTTCTCAGTTAAAGGTATCGAAGGGAAAGACGGCAACCGTTGGATCTTGATCGATGCATTTGACGTGATTATTCACGTATTTACCGCTGAAGAACGTGGTTTCTATAACTTAGAAAAAATGTGGGCTGAAGCACCAATGGTCAACGTTGAAGCTTGGTTAAGCTAGTAAGGACGCGATAATGGGCGAAAATAACCAACAATACGACGTGTTTGCGGATGTTTACGAGGTCCTATTTGACGAAAGCCTTTATTTATCATGGTTTACCTATGCCACAACAAGCATCCAAACCTATGATAAATTCTTGGAGGAAGATGATTTTTGGTTAGATTTAGGTGCAGGCGGTGGCCAATTTGCGGTCTTAATGACCCAAGCCGGTTACAAAATGCGAGGCTTAGATTTATCAGAAAAGATGGTGGCAGCTGCCCAAGTCAATGCTGCAGATGCGGACTTAGACATTGATTTCTGGGTGGATGATATGACTTCATTTCAATTAGATAAACAAGCAGCCGTGATTTCATGTTTCTGCGATACATTTTGTTATCTAGATGGCGAAGAAGCCGTTGAAGCCACATTCCGTCATGTTTACGATCAATTACAAAAGGGTGGGGTCTTCATGTTTGATGTTCATTCTGAATATCAAATGAACGAAGTTTACCCAGAAACCTCCCTAGTAGTGGAGTGGGACGACGCCGTTTTCACATGGACCTCTAACCAGTTCCGTGGGGAAAACACGATTGATCATACGATTAATGTCTTCATGCAAAATGAAGACGACGACCAATACCAACGCTATGAAGAATTACACTATGAACGCACCTTGCCGATTGAAGCTATCAAGCTATTTTGACAAAAATTGGTTTCAAAAACATCCGTGTCACAGCTGATTTCACGCAAGATGCACCAGAGGCAACATCTAAACGAATCTTCTTCGCAGCAGAGAAATAAGGCATTAGGCAAAAAGGGGGAACGCGCATGCAAGCAGTTGGCATCATAGCTGAATGGCATCCATTTCATCACGGCCATGCCTATCAACTGCAGCAAGCACGGGTCAAGAGTGGCGCGGATATAGTCATCGGCATAATGTCGGGTAACTATGTCCAACGAGGCGAACCAGCCTTGATTTCCAAATGGGATAGGGCGCAAGTGGCACTGGACAACGGTTGTGACCTAGTCGTCGAACTACCTTTTTGGTATGCCACACAGCCGGCTGATATCTTCGCTAGCGGTGGTATTCAAGCCTTGAGTGCCATGGGGTGTGACTTTGTATCCTTTGGGGTGGAAGACCCGCATTTTAAGGATTATGAGCAGTTAGCCCAATGGATGCATGACCACCCAGAAGCCGTAACCGATGCAAACACAATTGTGGACGCAAATGACAACATGTCTTTTGCGGAAAAAAGGATAGCAGCCATCAAGCTCTTGATGGCCCAAAATGATGCAATCAGTCATCTAAACATACATTTCCAAGATAACGCCAACACACTTCTAGCCTTTGCCTATGCAAAGGCCAATGCCCAATTGGACAAGCCTATGCAGTTAGTGCCGGTTGACAGGATTGGTGATAATCATCGTTTAGAAAGTATTGACGAATCCAGTCTAACCGAGCAATCGCACCGATTTACATCGGGTTCTGCGATTCGTCGTATGATTCAAACGAGTGATGTTCTGTCCGAGGATTTCCCAGTCAAACTGGCCGCAGTAGTTCCTGAAGAAATGGTGGCTACCTTGGTAAAGGCTAGTGCACATCAAGCGGTGGTTGGCTGGGATCAGTTGTATCCTTTTCTCAAATACAGACTGATGAGTGCTTCACCTAAGGAACTTGCGGGGATTTACCAGATGTCTGGTGGAATGGAACATCGCATGCAGGATGCAATTAGTCGGGTTGTGTCTTTTGAAGATTTTGTAGATAATGTTAGAAACAGGAACTGGTCGCGTAATCGGGTTCAACGTACGGCTTTAATGACTGTGTTAAACGTCCTTGATGCTGAGATGCAAGTGATGTTGGCTCCTGAACGGCCGCAGCCACTTATGCTCCTTGCAGCGAATGCTGTGGGGCGCGGTTACCTGAAGTTGATGAAGGAAAAGTTGAGCCACGAATCAAATCGCTGGCAACTGGTTAGTCGGGTGGACCAATTGGTAGAGCGAATGTGGCCGATGTGGATTCAAGCGGATCGGATATATGAATTGCTTGCACCACAATTGCCAAGTCAGAATTTTAATCACCCGCCAATTTTCAAGTAAAATACAAAAAATAAAATCGAAAGGGAGCACAAGAGAAATTTGTTTACTTTTTAGTCTCAAGCTAGTAGTATGGTGAAAGTGCATTTCATCCGCAGTTTAGAGACGGAATTCGTATTCTGTTTAAAAAATTAGCTTGTCAAGGAAAAAACGTTGACAAATAAGTTTAAACTAGGTATAATTTTTCTTGTTGCTTATTAGGTGGTCAATAATGAAATGGTCTATCCAAGAGTTGCGTCAAATCGCATCCCAACCAATGATGATTAACGAATCAGTTGATATGAAAGAAGAAATGAAGGCAGTAATTCCTGAGTTGATTGACATGTCACCTGTTTCAGTCGAAGGTATGGTTCTCTACGAAGAACACACAGTATTGACACAATTACGATTAGCACTAAAAATGACGATGCCATCTACACGGTCTCTTGAGCCGGTAGTGCTGGATATGCAATTACCAGTTTCTGAACGTTTTATTGAAGACGGTTGGAATTCAGATATTGTTGATGAAGATCATGTGACCCAACTATTTATGGATAGTTTCACAGTTGATTTGAAAGAATCGATTCGTGATCACATTCTTCTGAATATGCCACTTCAGATATTAACTGAAGCGGAGATAGCAGCAGATGAGTTTCCTGAAGGGAATGACTGGCGAGTTGTAAGTGAATCTGATTTTGAAGCAGAGCGCGAAGTTGAGGAAGTAGTTAACCCTGAATTTGCCAAGCTACAAGACTTATTCAAAGATTCAGAATCGTCGGATGAAGCATAATTGATAATTAATTAGGAGGTGTAATGATGGCAGTACCAAAACGTAAAACTTCAAAACAAAGAAAACATAAACGCCGTACACATTACAAGTTGGAAGTACCTGGAATGAACGCATGCCCTAACTGTGGTGAATTACGTAAATCTCACCATGTATGTGCTAACTGTGGTTTCTACGACGGTAAAGATGTAATGACTGACGCAGCCGCTGAATAATTTATTTAGCGCAAGCATATTACTCGTATGACTTAGGTCATACAAAATCAATAAATTTGATTATATATAATTAAAAGGGCGCTAACTGTTGTGGTTAGCGCCTTTTGTGTGCTCTTCGACACTTAATGAGGATAGCTTAATTTAAGCAAGAAACTTGAATTCATTTTATATGGATTTGAGTTTCTTTTTATTTTAAGTGAGACTAGAAAAAAAAATCATCTTTTTGTCCGGCTTGTTTAGGATTGTATATATACATCGTTAAATAACCCCAAAATGAAAACTTCAGAAGGTTTTGGTTTCAAAAATGAGAAATTTTGCGCCACACAAGGGGCTGAACGTTCATTATTTTAAAAAAAAACAACGTTTCA